>JAIRLS010000244.1 GCA_031259205.1 Bacteroidales bacterium
CAGTTCGTAACGTGAACTCAATTCACTCAAACTTGACTGTTCTTTTATGGCTTCTACCGCCACTTTCGCCTTAAAGGCACTCGTAAATTTTCGCTTACTTTTCATTCTGCAAATTTATACTTTTTTGTCTTTACTTGCTGTCCGAAAATTGGGGTACATTATAACTTGTCTTGCATACGATGATTATTGAATTGTGAGCAAATTTAGTGAAATTTCTTTGATTTTGGAATGTTTTCTTGTATTGCACAACAACAGGAAAGGAATGGGACAAATCATAATTTGCAACACAAACGCAACACAACGTAAAACAAAAATCCTGTTAATCAATCGATTAACAGGCTTTTCTGCGGTATGGACGGGACTCGAACCCGCGACCCCCTGCGTGACAGGCAGGTATTCTAACCAGCTGAACTACCACACCAAATTTTGAGGCAAAGGTAATGCTTTTTTTGTTCTGCCCAATTTTTTTTTTGCATTTTTTGCCTGTTGGTATCAGATCCGGTGGCATTATAAAAAATATACTACAATAATACCTTGAATATAAATTATCTAAGCGAATTTGGGGAATTTATGACAGATATAATCATTCATCATTTGATGTGAAGACATTCAAAGTTAAGAAAAATTGAACTGTCCAAATAGTAGATTTAATCGTTTGTTTTAGTGATAAATGCAATGGCGTCCTTTTTAGAACACCTCCGAAAGTGCGTTATTATGATGTTATTCGCTGTGCAAAAGTACGCCCAAAGGCTTTTCCTGTTTGGACATTTCATTTTTTATTAGCAATTTTGGCGTTCTAATTTTTGTCATGCGTCGTCAAACCCATACCGTTTGGATAGGGGATATTCCTTTAGGCAGCGAATATCCTGTCAGGTTGCAGTCTATGGTCAATACCGGTACGATGGATACGGAAGCCACCGTTGAACAGGCGATCCGCATCGTGGAAGCCGGCGGCGACTACGTGCGTATTACGGCTTCGAACGTACGCGAAGCCGAACATCTGGCGGAAATCAGGAAAGCGTTGCACCGGCGCGGTTACAGGGTTCCGCTTATCGCCGACGTTCATTTCAACCCGAAAGCGGCCGAAACGGCAGCCCGGCTGGTGGAAAAAGTGCGAATTAATCCGGGCAATTATCTTGACGGAAAATCCTCCGTTCTCCAAAACTGTCCCGGCAGTGATGATGCTGCCGAAACGGAACGAATACATGAGCGGTTGCTGCCGTTGATCGGGATATGCAAGCAGTACGGCACTGCTATCCGTATCGGCATCAACCACGGATCGCTGAGCAAGCGTATCGTGTACCGTTACGGCGACACGCCTGTCGGCATGGTGGAGTCGGCCATGGAATTTCTCCGCATTTTTGAAGCGGAACAGTTTCGACAAACGGTGGTTTCCATGAAAGCCAGCAATGTCCGTGTGATGATAGACGCCACCCGCCTGCTGGCAAAACAAATGGAGGCGGAAGGCATGAATTGTCCTCTGCATCTTGGGGTAACCGAAGCCGGCGAAGGCGAGGACGGCCGCATGAAGTCGGCGCTGGGCATCGGCATGCTTTTGGCCGACGGTATTGGCGATACGGTTCGTGTATCGCTCACCGAAGCGCCCGAAAAAGAAATTCCCGTAGCGCGGAAAATCGTCCGATACACAGACAGGGTGCGTTTCTCCGGGAAAAAACTTTTGTCAGGCTCTGCCTGTACGTGCGAAACGGTATCCCTGCCTGCGGGAACGCCGATTGTATGGATAAAAGAGGAATACCGTACTCCCGAACGGGTTCTCCTCGTTGATCCGGACGACAGTTCGTTGCTCGGTACGCTGAAGGACAGGGCGTGTCCTGTTTGCGTACTGAAAAAAGACTATCCGGACAGCGACTGGGAAGAAGTGTGCGTGAAAACGGCCTGCGATTTCGGTTACCGGCTGCTCAACGGCGTCGGGGATGGAATATGGATAAACGCTCCGGCTCTGGGCGCTCCGGAGAGATGTACCGATATGGCGCTTTCGTTGTTGCAGGCATGTCGTTTACGGATGAGCAAGCCGGAATACATCTCCTGTCCGTCGTGCGGCAGAACGCTTTTCGATTTGCAGCAGGCCGTAGCCCGTGTACGCGAACGCACCTCGCATCTGAAAGGTCTGAAAATAGCCGTGATGGGATGCATTGTCAATGGCCCGGGCGAGATGGCCGACGCCGACTACGGCTATGTAGGCGCAGGGAAGGGAAAAATCAATCTCTACCGTCGCCGGGAAGTGATAAAACGCAACTTACCGGAAATTGAGGCGGTGGACGAATTAGTCAATCTTATCAAACTCAACGGCGACTGGAAAGACGCCGAAACCGTCCGTTCCTCCGTAAGACAAACGCCCCGAACCGAATAGGGGATAGGAGATTTCCCAAAGGAGGTACAGGGAACGCTTTTGAAGCGGCCACTTACTTCCTTGCTGTTGCCTGTCCGTCTTGCGTTATTCTTCTTTTATTTCCAGCCTTAATTCTTCTTTCATCTGGTAAGTGGTGCTGCCGTCCATGTAATTATAGCGCAACAGGAACGTCTGGTATTTCCTGTATCCGTCGTCTTCGAGCCTGTAGAGGTTGGGGTAGTCCGGGTCGCCATCTACCTGACTGACGACAAGGTCTTTCACCGGCGTGATGGAAACACGGTTGTTGGCGCCGATATCCAGATACATGCCATACTGGTTAATCGTGGCTATATTCGACTGGAAAGCAGCGTTGGCCACCATCACCCGTACCCTGTTCCGGCTGATGGGGTGCATCACTTTTACGCCGGGCAACTGCGTCGTACCTCGAAAAGCCCTCATGGTGTAGTTGGTAACGCTTTCCTGCGTAGCCCAGCGATTTTTAATCAGCACGCGGTACAGCAAATAATCCTTGTCGGGATTTAGCTCGTAAGCCGAAATGGATTCCGCTTTCAGAGGAATGAAGTAGGTGGAGTCGGGCGACAGTCCTCCGGGGCGTACCAGTATTTCCATCCGGCCATAGCGTTCGCCGGCCGGAATGGTAATACCGTAGTCGCCGATGGTGTATTGGCTTTCGGGCATCAGACGGGCAAATTTGGCTGAATCCACATCGAAAGTGCGCATGTTGTAATTATCGAATATCTCTCTGTCCGGCGCCAGCGAAATCCGGATTTCCCGGTCGGTGGGATTGGTGCCGCCACAGACGGCCGCCGCATAACCTGCCGTTTCCGGCTCTTCCAGATCGTGAACTACCGGAAAAACGTTGTATTCGGCATTGCTGACCAGCGCGATCACCTTTTTGTACTGCTCCTTTTCATAGACAGCGTCAATATTGCAGGACAGGACGCCTGCCGACAATATCGTCAAAAAAATCAAATTTTTCATGTTTAAAATATTTTATGGTTTAAGATTAGGTTTATTCCCATCCCGGGTTTTGGTCTAACGAAGGAAGTTTCCGCAGTTCCGAACGGGAAATGGGCAGCAAGACCATTTTCCGGTTTACCACGCGGCTACCTATGCGGGATGTGTTGGGAACGACCCGTTGATAATAGCCGTCCTTTCCGGCGTCCACATTCATTCCCATGACGGGATCGCTTTCCGATTCTTCGTATTTGCCCCAGCGACGGACGTCGTAGTAGCGCCTGTTTTCAAAGAGGAATTCGATCATCCGTTCTTTTTCGATGAGTTCCTGAACGTCGGGCGCAGATTCGTTTCCCGTCAGGCCGGGCAGACCGGCGCGATAGCGCACCTGATTGAAGGCGCGGGAGATTTCCTGCATGTCGCGGCTGAAGGTTTGCGACCGTCCGTCGGTTTCAACCGTATGGCTCTGCGTCAGGTTATTCAGCGCTTCGGCGTATGAAAGGAGGATTTCGGCATAGCGGATGACGGGGAACACCTTGTCCATTATTCGTGAATTGGTGCCTTGCCAGGCGTCCATCGGGTGAATGAATTTTTTGATGACGTAGCCCGTGGGCGTGAAATCTACCGTTGCGTTCGGGTTGGATTTTCCGCTGCTCGAATCGTAGTAGTAGGTAACGGTAAACTTGCTGTCTCCTGCGGTGGTCGCCGAAAGGGCAGGCCAGTAACATTCGCTGAACCCGATGGAAGCGTAAAAGCGCATTTCGCGATTTACATACATGTTGGAAACGCCGGCATTCAGCAGATATCCGGAAAAAGACCGGCTGCTTCCGGTAACGCCGGTTTCGGAATAGGAGTAGTCGTTGCCGGCGGTGGCGATGGTTTTTCCGTCGGCCATGTAGAAGGCGTCCACCATTTTTTGCGTGACGGCCATTCCTCCCCATCCGCCGTGATCAACAGGGAACGACCCCTGTGTGTATGCTCTCAGTCCGGACGACTTGTATGCCCAAATAAATTCCGGATTGATGGAGGGAACGCATTCTCCGTTGAACAGTTCGGAATACGAGCGGTAGGGGTCGATGTTTCCTGCTCCGTCCGGGAAATCGGCGGCGGAGACGGTAGCGGGCAGCGCGGGTGTGTTGTCGTCGTTGGCCACCGTGTAAAGGCTATACATCGGGGCGCCTGCATTGTCCATGTCCATGACGCGCTTGGCGGCCGCTGCCGCCACAGCCCAGCGTTTTTCATCGTAGCTTTGCGACACGTAATGCACGCCGTCGGTTTTGCGGGTCCAACCGCCGAAGTAAGTACGGGCGGCCTGTCCGCCATTGAAAAGAGGGCTGGCATGTATCAGGCGCAACCGTGCAATAAGCGCCCATGCCGCTCCTTTGGTGGGGCGCCCGAAATTCAGGATAGGCTGCGTGGGAGGCATATACGCAGCTGCTGCTTCCAACTCGCTGCAAATGTACTCTACCGCCTCGTCGAAGGTGCTGCGTGCACGGTCGTAGTATTCGATCGTGGCGTTGTTTTCCACCACGTCGTCGTCCAGCAGGATGGGCGGGCCGTAGTCCGTCAAAATGCGATAATAGGCAAAAGCCCTCAGAAAACGGGTCGTTCCGATAATGTTCAAGCGATCGGAAGTAGTGAGGTCGGGGACTTCGTCAAGACGCATCAGGATGGTGTTACACTTGCGGATGATCTTGTAGGAGGTGCTCCACGCATTGTTGAAAAACGGGTCGGGCGCATCGGCGGTGATAAAACCCTGCACTAATCTCATCCCGCCGTAACTGCCGCTGCCGATGTTGAACATGGTGAATGCTTCGTCGGTAGCCAGCGGGCCGGGGGCCGCCTGACCGGAGGTGCTGAAAATCTGTCCCTCGTCGGGAAACAAAACAGCGGCGCCCCACATGTAGGCTTCCACATAGCGCTTCTGGGCAAAAATGGAATCCTGCTTGAATTCATTGGAGAAATACCTGTCAATGTTCAGGTAGTCGCAGGACGCCAGAAATATTACTGCTGTCAGGGCAGTTATTTTCAATGAAAAACAGAAAACGGAAAATGAAGAATCGACGCGCCTGTTTTGCGTGGTTGCCCTTTCGCTTTGCGACGGCCTGATCTCATTCCGAAAAATCCCGAAACGGTTTTGTATTAATATTTTGATAGTATTCATCGTCTTTATTTTAATATGAGTTTATTTCAATTACAGATTAAGATATAACTGGAAGGTATAAACGGCGGGAATCGGGTATACGCGACCGTTTTGCTGCGCCTGTTCGGGGTCGAACAGTTTCACCCTGTCCCACACGTACAGGTTGTTGCCGACCAACTGGAAATCTATCGAAGATATGCCTATTTTCCGTAATTTGTCGGCTTTCCAGTTGTAGTTGATAGTGACTTCCTGTAAACGCAGGTAGCGAGCGTCGCCTTTCCAAAAATCGGACAGTTGCGAATTGTTGGCGTTTTTGCCGTATTGCAGTCGCGGGAAGCGGGCGTTGGGATTTTCGGCCAGGGCAGGATCAATACCGTTGGCAATGGCATATTCTGTCGGAATCCATCGGTTGGCGGGGTCGGCCGCTATGGTGAGCACATTGCCCGAACGTCCGTCGTAGAAGGGGACGTAGCCCATGCCGTTGCCGTTCTGTCCCACATGGTAAAAATCCGTTTTGCCGGTGCCTTTGAAAAGGACGCCCACGGTGAACGGCCCATACCTGAACTCTCCGCCGAATCCATACATCAGCGCGGGATAGGTGTTATTAGAGAGGGGCACCCGATCGGTAGCGGTAATACGGCCATCGCCGTTCACATCCTTATACTTGATGTCGCCCGGCATTTGTCCGCTGCCAAGCTCCGCCTGCGACGGGCTGTACTTCACATCGTTCTCATTTTCGAAAAGGCCTATTGCCTGATAACCGCGGATGGCGTCGTTGGGCAACCCCGAATATTCCAGATAAGGGTATTCGGGATAGGCCTGTTCCCAGTTCTGCACCTTGTTTTGCGAGAAGGTGAAATTTCCTCTCACGGTGAAGGATACCTTTGGGGATATGTCCTGCGTGAAACTGGCGTTACCGTCGGCGCCGTAACTTTTCATCCGGCCGACGTTGCCGTAGGGCATGTTGACAAGCCCCACATAATTGGGCACCTGCGCTCTCGGCTGGAAGATGCCGTCGCGCTGGTCGTTGAAAATGTCCACCACAAAGGCGATTTTGTCGTTCAGAAAGCGTCCTTCCACACCGATGTCGGCCTTGAGAGCCTTTTCCCATGCCAGATTGTCGGCGCCGATCCAACTTTCGTTGATGGTTTCAACACGGCTGTTGTCCCACACGGTGGAAGAGCCGAGATTGACCATCGTCAGGTAAGGGAAGCGGCGCGTAGAAAGCCGGTCGTTGCCCACCGTTCCGTAAGAGCCTCTGATTTTGAAAAAATTTACCCACGGCAACCTGTCTTTCACGAACTGATAACTGGAAGGCACCCAGCCCAGCGCTATGGAAGGAAAGAAACCATACTGGCGACCGGGCTGGAAATTTTCCGAACCGGTGTAGCCGAAATTGAAATCCATCATGTAGGTGTCGCGGAAATTGTAGGTGAATCGGCTGGACAGCCCCTGATAGCGCACCGGAATGGCGGCGAGGCTGCCGGTGGCCTCCTCAGTGTATTTCTGGTCGCTGATGTAGTAGTACAGCAGGCCGGACACACGGTGATCCTTACCAAACACACGGTCGTAGTTCAGCGTTCCTTCCAGATGGTACCTCCGGTACAGGTCTGTTCTTTTGCCGTAGCTGGCTGCCTGCGCCGCCACGCTCTCCCGCATGGAGAGGCTTCCGTCAAACCTCCTTTCGAGCGCCTCGTAGAGCGCCGGCATCACATAACGCTGTTCGAAGAACTCATTCTGCACATCGTAGGCGCCCTGTATTTTCAGCTTCAGTCCGTCTAACAGCGCAGACAGGTTCTGGTCTATGGCCACGGTTACCTTCCCCTTGTAATTCTGCGTGGACGACTGTCCGGTATGGTTAATCAGCACGTAGGGAGAGGCCAAATCATTGCTTCCGGCTGCCGGAAACAGGCCGTTGGAATACACGGTGGGGAAAGCCAGCGGATTGAGTTGCGACTGGGCGTACCAGATATAGTCCGTATTGGCGATGCCCGGCTCGTTGCGAATGGACAGGTAGCCGTCCGTGCCGAAATAGAGTACGGTGGAAGGGCTGAGGTCCATGTCGATATTGGCGCGGTAGGTATAGGTGTTATAGCCCACGTTGGACGAATAGATGTTCTCTTTGTCCTGCCGGTAGGCCGCCGTTTCGTCCGAAAGACCGAAACTAAGGAAATAGCGGGCTACAGAACCTCCTCCTCGAGCGCTGACATAATAGGTCTGCTTGAACGAGTTGGGATTGACGATTTCATCCTGCCAGTTCACATCGGGGTAAAGGTCGGGATCTAATTTGTATTTGATCATTTCCATTTCCACAGGGCTGTATACCGCCGCATCTCCTCTCATCGACATGGCTTCGTTCACTAATTTTGCATAATCGTAAGCACGCAGGTATTTCGGCATCCGTCGCAGGTGAGAGAGCGACCAGTTGGCGCGGCCTGTTACGCTCAGCTTGTCTTCCTGTCCGCGCTTGGTGGTGATCAGCACTACGCCGTTGGCGCCGCGCACGCCGTAGACGGCGGTAGCGGAAGCATCCTTCAGTACGGAAAAGCTCTCGACGTCGGCGGGATCCACGGCGTTAATGTCGCCCTCCAGCCCGTCTATCAGTACCAAAGCGCCTTTGTTGACGCCGAAAGTGCCGATGCCGCGCACCCAAAACTCGGAAATGTTTTTGCCCGGCTCGCCGCTGGTCTGCATGGAGATAATGCCTGCCACCTTGCCGCCCAGCAGATTGGCTATGGAGGCAGAGGGTACTTGCAAATCCTTCACGTCAACGGTGGTAACGGCAGCTACCGACGATATTCTCCGCTGCGTGCCGTGCCCCACTACTACCACTTCCTCCATTTGAGCAGCGTCCTCGGTAAACCGGATTTCCAAATCCTTTTTCTCTTCCGTCACCATAAATTCCACCTTTTCGTAACCGACAAACGACACCACGATAATGTCGTGCAGGACGGCCTTGATGGAAAATTTACCGTTGATGTCCGTGGAAGTCCCGATGCCTACCTTGTTTTTCAGGTAAACGGTAGCGCCCGGAACGGTAGCGCCTGTTTCGTCATATACGACGCCTTCCATGACAAAGGTCTGTTTTTGTTGCGCCGAAAGCGTGAAACACGCCAGCGTCAAAAGTAATAAAATATAATTCTTCATTTGTTTATTTTTAATCAATCATTTGTTTATTCGATGGCCAGTTTTCTAAGCCGGGAATTGCCGTAGTCGGCGACATATACCGTACCGTCCTTGCCGACGCCGACGCCGCGCGGTTGGTTAAACTGCGCATCATCCTTGCCGCCGTTTTCCATGCCGGCCGTACCGGGCATTCCTACTACGGTTTCCACAAAATGATCCGCGCGGATCCGCCGGATGCAATGGTTGTCGGCGTCGGCAATATACAGGTTGCCGTCGGGGTCGAAAAAGATTTGCCATGGATTGTAGAACAGGGCTGTGGACAGTTCGCCGTCCCTGTATCCGCTTCCGGCCGCATTAAGCCTTTGGAAGGTACCTGCGGGATCCCGTACGTCCATGCTGTAGATGCCGCCGACCATGCCTCCGCTCCGCCCTGCAATGTACAGCATCTCCGGATGCAGCGGATCAAAGGTACATCCCACAGTTGTCCCGTTGGGCGTTAGATAGATAATGTCGGCGTCATTGGTTTTGGGATCGATCTTCACTATCTGCCCGTCAAAGAAGCGCGTGTATACATATCCGTCCAGCTTGCAGAACCCCATGGAATGTTTCCATGGATTGCTCGGTAAGGAGTAACTGTTGGTGTTTCTCCATGTAAAATTCCGTAACCGCGGCGCCCATGCCTCTTTGGGATTGCAGGTATAATACGCTGTAATCGCTGTTTCGCAGGGTACATAAATGATTCCCGTGGACACGTCCGGACATAATGCGTTGGGAATAATCAAACTGCTTGCCCCCATAATCAACGACATCACATTGTTTTCCGCTTCGTTGACCTTGACAAGCCCCCAGTCGTTGCTTTCTCTCACAGCGATAAAAATGTTGTCCTCGTCGTCCACGCATAAATGTTGAGGCTTGAGCGTGGCTTCCGCCAGAGTACCGCCTTTGAACGCAGCCGTCCCGTTTCCGGTGATGGTACTTACCGAAACGGATATATTATACAGGAAGGGCTGTTCATACACCGTCGAGTCCTGTCCGACGACAACGGATACAATGCAGGTATCGCCGGGCATGCGCGGCGCCAAAGCGTGTATGCGGTTGCCTGACGCCGTAATGACAGCCGCCTTCTTCTGATTAAAGTACACCTTGATACGGGAAGGGTCGCTGCCGAAATTGTCCCCTTCCAGTATCATTCGTTCGGCTATCCGTCCTGTTTCAGGATGAAAAGCGCTTAAAACCACAGGCTTTGCCGGATCATAATCCGGCAAGCCGCCGTTACTCTCATGTTTGCAGGACATGAAAGCGAAACATCCCAGTGACAGCAGGACTGCCGTCTGCCGGAATATCAAACCGATACTTTTTATTTTCATGATATTTACATTTTAAATGATGATGATTACTTTGTTTACTTTTTACTTTTTACTTTTTACTTTTTATCTATTAGTTCTTACTGTATGGAGTTTCTTTTGGCATACAGCAAACGAATATCTGCGAAGACAGGCAAATGGTCGGATGCCGGATGTCCTGTCAATACCCTGTATTGCAGTGCGGCATAGTCAAAACCTTTGGAAACGTCGCCCAAAATGTAATCAATGGCGCTGACGGGCGAATCGGACGGAAAAGTAGACTGACCGTCGCTAAGAAATTTCCAGTTTTGAGCAAAACGCTGCATGACGGACGATTGCGGGCTGGCATTCATATCTCCGGCAAGCACCACAGGTTTGTCATAGGAAGCGACGGCCTCGTTGATCATCCCAACGGAAGTCAAACGGTCTGCCTCGGTCAGAGAGAAATGCGTACAGCCATACACATAATCTTTAAATTCGAGTAGCAGGCAGGCGCGTTTCTCTTCCGTGCCGGGGAGGGCTATTTTCCGCACGGAAAGCGGTTTTTCCTTTGACAGGATACCGATGCCGTATTTCCCGCCGCCCAGAGGGATGGCGGCGCAGAAAACGGCGTTCATCCCTGTTTGCGAAGCGAGTATTGACAATACATCCGCTCCTTTGCTGCGAGAAGTAACGCTGTCCAGTTCCTGCAATGCTACAACATCCGGTGCAACGCTATTGATCACCTGCGCTATGCGTCCGTAGTCGGTGATATTGTCCATCCCTGTTCCGTTGCGAATGTTGTAACTCATCGCCCTGATGAAGTATGCGGCAGACATCTGCCGCACCTCCACCATGACGCTTCTGTCGAAGGAGGCGTCAGCGGATTTTACCGTGACAACGCCTTCGCGCGATGTTTCCTCTCCGGAAACCGGCGTTACGGCAAAACGGTGCACCTGTACGCCGGTGGCCGAAGCGTTGCCGGTCTGCCGCGTAATCCATGCCGGCAGATCGAAAGCTACGGGAATGTTGGCGGAAACCTCAAGAGAAAAGCCCAACCGTTCGGCTTCATTGACAATCACCCGTTTCTCCTTTACGGAGAGTTGCGGTTGAGGCGCGGTCTGCCGTACCGTAATATAACGGCTGTCGGTTCCTTCTGCCGAAACGACAATTTTTGCGCTTCGTTCCCTGTTCGCCTGTTCGTTGGCGGCGACCGAAACGCTTACATTGTCCGTTTCTCCGGAAAGCAGTTTTACACTGCACCACGAACGGTCGGAAAGGTTTTCCGTTTCAGCGGTAAAATCGAACCTGCCGCTTACCGTTGCTGTTTTTGTCGATGCTTCAGGCCAAAAAGTCAATATATCCGGCGAAATGCCGAGATGGGACGTTTCGTCTGCTTTTTCACCACATGCGCTTTCCGGCAGAAGCAGAAACAAAAACAGGAGGCGGATGATATTCGCCGATTTCATGATTA
>JAIRLS010000291.1 GCA_031259205.1 Bacteroidales bacterium
GCCCCTTTTGAAAAAGGTATTGTTAATTTTAGTATAGAATAATAGAAATGAACTATTGACGATCAATTGTTTAATATCTAATTTAGAACGACAAGCAATACTAATTTAACAATACCATATTTTGTTTACGGTTGAAAATACGGGTAACGGGACGGGAGCGGAAACAGCGCAGTTTATGCTGCTCCGAAAGGATTGTCCGTACAGGAAAACCGCATACGGGTGGACGGGGACACAGGGTAAACTTTGTGGTGAAGATTCTCCGCCTTACTTCCTTTGAAGAAAATTTAAATAAAAAAATTGACTGATGTCCTAAAAAATATTTACCTTTGCCCATTGATATGTTTAATTGAAATTCAAAATATAGTAATATGGTCACTATCAATCCGGCAGAAGTATCGGAAATACTTAAAAAGCAAATAGAAGGTTTCAAAACCGGCGTCGAACTGGAAGAGGTGGGTACGGTATTGAATGTGGGTGACGGAATAGCCCGTATTCATGGACTATTGAACGTTCAGGCGAATGAAATGATTGAGTTTCGGAACGGTATGAAAGGTATCGTGATGAACCTTGAGGAAGACAACGTGGGCGTGGTACTGTTGGGGCCGTCCCGGGATATAAAGGAAGGGGAGAGCGTCAAGCGGCTCAACATCATTGCTTCCATTCCGGTAGGCGAAGGGCTGTTGGGGCGTGTTGTCAATACCATCGGCGAGCCGCTGGACGGGAAAGGCCCTGTTGAAGGGACGTTATATGACATGCCGCTGGAACGGAAAGCGCCGGGCGTTATCTACCGCCAGCCGGTGCGCGAACCTCTGCAAACAGGCATCAAAGCCATTGACGCCATGATTCCCGTAGGACGGGGACAACGCGAGCTGATCATCGGCGACCGCCAGACCGGAAAAACATCCATTGCCATCGACACTATTCTCAACCAAAAAGAATTTTATGATAAAGGCGAACCGGTGTACTGCATCTATGTGGCCGTCGGGCAAAAAGGCTCTACCATTGTCAGCCTCTATCAGACCCTTGAAGAACATGGCGCTCTGCCTTACACGGTGATCGTAAGCGCCACCGCCTCGTCGCCTGCTGCTTTGCAGTATTACGCTCCTTTTGCAGGGGCGGCTATTGGCGAATATTTCCGCGATACGGGACATCCCGCGCTGGTAGTCTATGACGACTTGTCGAAACAGGCGATTGCCTACCGCGAAGTATCGCTGTTGCTGCGTCGTCCACCGGGACGAGAAGCCTACCCGGGCGACGTATTCTATCTCCATTCGCGCCTGCTGGAACGGGCAGCTAAAATCATCAGTTCCGACGATATCGCCGCCCAAATGAACGACCTCCCGGAAGTACTCAAACCCATGGTGAAAGGGGGCGGGTCGCTGACAGCCCTGCCCATCATCGAAACACAGGCAGGCGACGTATCGGCCTACATCCCCACTAACGTGATCTCCATCACCGACGGACAAATATTCCTTGAATCAAACCTGTTCAACGCCGGCGTCCGTCCCGCCATCAACGTGGGCATATCGGTATCGCGCGTAGGAGGTAATGCGCAAATCAAATCCATGAAGAAAATCGCAGGCACGTTGAAACTCGATCAGGCGCAGTTTCGGGAACTGGAAGCCTTCTCCAAATTCGGCTCCGACCTTGATGCGGCTACCCTTGCCATCATCGACAAAGGACGCAAAAATGTGGAACTGCTCAAGCAGGGACTCCACGCTCCCTTGCGCGTAGAACAGCAAACCGCCGTCATCTACTGCGGCACCAAAGGACTGCTGAAAGCCCTTCCAATCGAAAAAGTAAGAGATTTTGAAACGGAATTTCTGAAACTGCTGGACTTGGAATACAGCGAAGAACTGCAACAACTTGCCGCCGGAACATTCACCGACGAAACCGGCAAAGCGCTGGAACGTGCAGCCCGTACCGTCGTACTGAAATATATCGACAAAACGGACAGATAATATTCTTGTCGAATCTCAATTCTAAAATCAGGGAACCATGAATACCATTTTTCCGAGCAGTATCTTTCTATGGATGACAAGGCTCCTTTCAGCCTCTCGTCATTCTTTTCCGTTTTGCCTGCATCACGTTGATCCGGCCGGTCAAAACGGAACCGGTCAACCAAATACTGCGGGCAATGTGTATTTCCCTTTTCCTGTTGACAGACCCTGTTACTTTTCTTATCATGCACAGGAAAACAAAACGGTAAATTTTATCGGATGGCAAATTTAAAAGAAATACGAAACCGGATAGCCTCTGTTGTTTCTACCCGGCAAATCACCGCTGCCATGAAGATGGTAGCCGCCGCCAAACTGAAAAGAGCGCAGGACGCCATTGTGAATTTCAGACCCTATGCGCAGAAAATGCAGGAGATTATGGTGAATGTGGCTACTGCGGCGGGCAACGAAGACGATAACGTGTACGCCGAAGACCGCGATCACCGGCAGGCGCTGATAGTGGTGATCACTTCCAACCGCGGACTGTGCGGCGCTTTCAACTCCAACGTTATCAAGGAAGCGTTACGGATAGCCGAAGACCATTACGGCGAACTTTTATCGCGAAAGAATGTCTTTTTTACCCCTGTCGGCAAAAAAGCCTGCGACGCGCTGAAAAAACGGAACCTTCCCATGGAAGACCCCATACTGGATATTTTCGACCGGTTGACTTACGAAAATGCCGCCGCCATTGCCCAACAACTGATGGACGCTTTCACGGAAGGCAAATACGACAGCATCGACATCGTGTACAACCGGTTTATCAACGCCGCGTCGCAGTGCGTGGTAACTCAGCATTTCCTTCCGCTGCTCCCGCCGGAAGAAAAAACTCCGACCGCCCGGAAAAAGACCATCACGGATTATATTTACGAACCGGACAAAAGTTTCATCATCCATGAACTGATTCCGCAAAACCTGCGTATGTTGCTGTATCAGGCGCTGCTTGATTCGGTGGCCTCCGAACACGGCGCCCGCATGACCTCCATGCATCAGGCCACCGACAATGCCTCCCAGCTTATTTCCGACCTCACCCTGCAATACAACAAGGCGCGGCAGGCTTCCATCACCAATGAACTGGTAGAAATCGTCGGTGGAGCAGAAGCGCTGAACGGGTAAAATTCCGACAACTGTTTTTCCGCACTTTGTTGGAAAACGCCTGTTTTGTCCTGTACCTCAATACGTTTGTAGGGATTTCTTGAGAACGACATTCAAAACTCCGTCGAACACCGAAACAAGGGCGTAGTGCCTTATGTTGCAATGGCTGACTTTTCCCGGAATGGGAAGAGTGATTTTGCCATAGGCGAGAGGTAGAGCAAAGCGTCCGTTCGGACTGCATGTTTTTTTCTATCAATTTTACAGGACATTTTTATACGTTTGTATATAATTGAATAATTTATGCTAACTTTGTGCTCATTAGACATTAAAAAAATAATATCAATGGAGATGAAAAAAAGTATTTTGTTTTTGATGTGCGGGTTATTTATTGCCTGCAATAACAGACCTTCTGTTCAATGGGTTGTTTCGACGCCCGAATATTCGTGGAAAACGCAAAACGCCGACAGTATCGAATTTATTGACAACAACAACAATTTTGACGTAGAGGTCGATATTGAAAATCCACAACAGACAATCGAAGGTTTCGGAACCTGCTTCAACGAATTGGGATGGACTTCGTTGAGTGCATTAAACGACGCCGATCGAGAAGCGATCATGAAAGAACTTTTCGAGCCGGGCGTGGGAGCGAACTTTACCGTTTGCCGTATGCCTGTGGGCGCCAATGACTTTTCGCGTAACTGGTATTCGTACAATGAAACCGACGGCGATTTCGAGATGGAAAATTTCAGTATTGACAACGACAGGGAGACGCTTATTCCTTTCATTAAGAACGCGCTGAAATACAACCCCGCCCTGAAAGTATGGGCGTCGCCGTGGTCGCCTCCCGCATGGATGAAATACAACAAACATTATGCATGCAGTCCTTCAAATCACAACGACCTCAAACCCGA
>JAIRLS010000294.1 GCA_031259205.1 Bacteroidales bacterium
GATTTATGACAAACTTGGCTACAAATATTATCCCTTTAAAATGAAAAAATATGTAGTACACAAATCTCTCTTCGAAAAAAATTATCCCACTGAATATATGAATATTAATTCCTCATAAACTGCAATGTGGGTTAAGGTTTACAAAAGGGAATGCCGGCGCATCTCACAGATCATATTGCGCAAAGTATGGCTATATTAAGGTATGCCTTGTCTTTTTAAAAACTTTTGGAAATCACCTTTACGGTACTCTTTCCGTTTGTGGTTTTGGCGACGCACACTTGTACCGGAATGCGCTCGGTCATTTCGGCGACGTGAGAGATAACGCCTATCTGTCGTCCGCAGGATTGCAGACGTTCGAGCGCATCCATGGAGATACGCAGTGTTTCCGCATCAAGCGATCCGAAACCTTCGTCAATAAAAAGCGACTCGATTTTTAAGCGGCGGGACGACAGCGACGACAAGCCCAGCGACAGTCCCAGCGAGATGAGGAAGGATTCTCCGCCGGACAGGGAGTGTACGGTGCGGATTTCGCCCAGCATGTCGAGGTCAACAACCTGCAAGGCCAGCGTATCCGGTACCCGTTGCAGGAGATAGCGCCGGGAAAGTTCATGGAGATGCCGGTTGGCGTATGTCAAAAGAATATCCAATGTGTATGCCTGCGCTATTTCCTTGAATTTCGAACCGCTGGCAGACCCAAACACGAGATTCAGTTTTTTCCAGTTTTCGGAAAGCCTTTCTTTTTCAGTCAGCTCTGTTCTTGTCGTTTTGAGAAGTTCTTCGTTTTTGGCTTGTTGTTCCAGCACAAGATCAATTTCTGCGAGGCGCTTGTTGAAATCGTCGATGCATGATTCCGACCCGGCAAGTTTTTTGTTCAGTGTTTCGCGGGTTTCTTCCGTTGCGGGTTTCGTTGTGGATTCGAGGTGTTGCTCAAATTTTTGTTTGCGTTCGTCGAACGTTGTTTTTGCAATGGTTTCACGTTCCTTCAAGTCGTTGAGATATTGCTTTTCTTCACTGATACGGCTGTTGCTCACAGACAGCAGCGCGTCCAGACGTTCGGCTGCGACGATGCCCTGTTTGCCGGCAAGCCAGTTGTCGATAGCAGCTTGCAGAGCGGGATAGCGTTTTTCCAACAGCGATATTTCGCGAGCCATCTGTGTGATGACGCCTTTGAGGTGTTCCAGCCGGCCGGTTATTTCCAGCTTGTTTTTGCCGGAAGTTTCCATTTTTTCCGTTAAGCGTTTTTTTCGTAGCGCAAAGTCCTGTGCAATCGGGTCGACCGCTTTTCCGTCCAGCACGGCGGCTCTTTCCTTTTGCAGTCTTTCCAGCGTCGCCTTTGTTTCGTTGCGTTTTTTTTCCTGTATTTCCAGATATTGCTGCGATTCCGTCAGTTTTTTCCCCTCTCCGGCCAACAGCGCCTGAGAGGTGTTGAAACGGCCTTCCGTCCGGGAGCGCTTTTCCAGAAACGTTTGCCACAGGTTTGCCGTTTCTGTGAGTTTTTGTTGCAGGACGCCCTGTTCAAAGTCGCTTTTCCACGAAGGGACGGGCGCAAGACATTCGCTTATCCTGCCTGTGAGTTCATGGAATTGCTGTTCGTAGTGTTCGGACAGGAGGTTAAGCCTTGTTATTTCCGTTTTTTTGCGTTCGATTTGTTCGGTAACGGAGGATATGCGATGGTGAATCTCTTCTTTTGCCTTGTTCAGTTCGCTTTCCCGCAGGGTTTGTTGTTCGGTGACGTTTTGTGCCGGATGATGCAGGCTGCCGCATACGGGACAGGGGGTTCCTTCCGTCAGTTGTGCCCGAAGGACGGCTATTTCGGCGGGAAACAGGCGATTCAAACGTTCGGCTTCCGCTTTCAATCCTTCGAGTTCAGCGAGCGCCGAATGGAGGCTTTTTTCGTTATCCCTGCCGAGCGTTCGGTTGTTGGTACCTTGTTTTTCCGCTTCGACGGCTTCTTCTATTGTCCTTACCAACGACGGAAGCAGGGGGAGGATGTTCCGAAAAACGGCATGGGCGTCGAACCACTTGTCGATTCGTTGAATTTCGGTTTGCTGTTCGATCATGTTTTTTGAGGCGGCTTCGATATCCTTTTCTACTCGTTTTTTCGCGTTTAATGCGGTATTGTAATCCCGGTCGGCGGCAATTGCGCTGTTGAGGGCTTCTTCGATCCGGATATCTAACGCTCTTGCTTTTTGGGCTTCCGGTTCGATACGTGCATATTCGGCTTCCAGAAGAGTCTGCTGTTCTTCCAGCCTTGCATGCATCATATTGATTTCCTCCATTTGACGGATACTGTGTTCCCATTCGGTTTGTTTGGATTTCCATTCTTTTTGCCGGTTTTCCAACTGTTCTTTGCTTTTTTGCAGTTCCGACCATGTTTCCCTGATGGCCTGTACCTGTTCTATCTGCTCCATCAGTTCGTAGCGGGGGCGGGCGCCGGCTATTTCTTCGCGTACTTTTTCCAGCGACAATTCGGCAGTGTCGATCTCTTTGCGCAGTTTGTTTTCATCTTCCAACCATTGGAGGCAAGCCGCTATTTGGGCGGAATGGGATTTTTGCGAGGCGAGTTGCTTTTTCAGTCCGGTTTTTTCGAGATGCAAGGCTTGTATTTGTTCGCCGGATAAGCATTCGATGTTGCTCATCCTGTCTTTTATCTGTAAAAAGAGGCGTTCGGCAGTGTTTGATTTTTCGTAAACGGTTTTGGATATACGGGAATAAATATCCGTGCCTGTAAGTTTTTCCAATAATTCCGCTTTTTCGGGTTCTTTTGCTTTCAGGAAGACGGCAAAATCGCCTTGGGCCAGCAATACGGCTCGAGTGAACTGTTCAAAAGTCAGGCCTGTCAGTCCGGCTATTTTCCGGATCAGTTCTTTTTTCCCGCCCGGCACATCCTGTTTCAGGGTCAGGTTTTGCAGTTTTATCTCTGTGTCGCGCAAGGCGCCGTCGGCTTTGTCTTTTGTCCGGCGTACCGACCAGCGCGTTCTGTAAGCGTTGCCTTCCAGCGATACGAAATCCACTTCGGCATAACCGGAACAGGCGCCACGCCTGAGTACCGTCCTGCAATCCTTTGGCGTGACGGTATGTTCGCCCACATCGGGTATTTTGGTAAACCTGTCTGCTTGTTGTGTGCGGGGGGTAGCGTCGAAAAGCGCCAGACACAAAGCGTCCAGTATCGTGGATTTACCCGAACCGGTATTGCCGGTGATGGCAAATATGCCGGCTGATTTTAGCGGGTCGACCGTAAAATCCAATTCAAAAGCCTCCTCCAGGGAAGCCAGATTCTTTCCTCTGATGGCAAGTATTTTCATATCATGGCAGTGACAACAATTATGTCCTGCGGTTTTATATTTATTTTCCTTGCGGCAAAGATATAAAATCTGTGAAAATCAAAAGTCAAAAACCGAAAGTACTTTTCACGTTCAGTTCAGGTTCACCGGTTGCAATTCCTTGCAGCGGATGAACATTCCTTTTGTTTTGTTCGTCAGATAATCACGGATGATTTCTTTCAACATTTCAAATTCCTGTACGGTAAAGGTCAGGTGGACGCACATATCGACTACCGGAAGAATGATCACCCTTTCCAACCCTTTCTTTTTGTTGATGGCGGCATAATAAGCCACATCAATGGATTCCAGATAATCCGAGTAGATTTTCAGTTTTTCGGGCGAGGAGAAATGCATCAGGACATTACCCACTTCCACGTGTATTCTCGAACACTGTTTACAGGTAAATATCCTCATAATTCCTCTTTCAGTCCGGAGATCCACAGGTCGATCCTCTGCTCGGACAGGTGGTTTTCGTTTTCCTCATCCAGGAGAAGTCCGACAAACCGGTTGTCGATCAGCGCTTCCGACGCATCGAAAGTGTATCCCTCTGTGGGAACAGACCCAATGACGGTTGCCAGATCTTTTACCGCACGGTAGATTTTTCCTACGGCGTCGCAGAACGAATCGGAGTAAGAAGCGGAGTCCCCGCAACCGAAAAGCGCAACTTTCTTTCCCGTCCAGTCGGCTGAAGGCAACGCCTTGATAAATCCTTCCCAGTCGTCCTGCAAATCGCCTATGCCCCATGTAGAACTGCCCAGCAGTACTACGTCATATTCGTTCAACTTTTCGGCTTTTACCGAAGCTACATCGTGTATGTCCTTTTGATCCACGCCGAGTTTTGCCGCAATCCTTTTTGCCGCCTCTTGTGTATTACCGTTGGACGAACCATAAAAAATGCCTGTTTTATTCATGTTATGATAATTTATTTTTTTAACGGTGCAAAATTAACCCTGCCCAACCGAAAAAACAATCACTGTTTTTAGGTATTTTTCGGTCAAAAAATACCTACTTTTAGGTATTTTTTAATGTTAATTCTTTTTTTGAGGCGCTATGAAAAACAATTCTTCTGACCTCCACTAAGGCACGAATGTAGAGGCGCACGGCGTGCGCCTGAATGTATAGGCGAAAGGCTTTCGTCTGAAACCACGAAGTCGCACAAGGAACACAAAGTAAAAAAACTTCGTAAAACTTCGCGCCCTTTGTGGTTTAAAAAAACCCCGAAGCGGATTTCCTTACCGGCGTCGGAACCGCCGATACCTGATCCGCGCTCTTCAATTTTTTGCTTTCGTATACCGGCTCTGCCGGCCAGGTGTGTATTTTTATATTTTCAAAAGTAAGCTCCCTGCATTTCAGGGAACAGGGAGTTTTGATATTTCATTTCGGTTCATTTCACTTCCAGCGGTTTGGACAGCGTGCCGCCCTCGTTGTATTTCTGGTTGTTGGGGAGACCTTTTGGGCCGGCGCCTTCGCGCATCAGCGACTTCAATTCTTCCAAATGACGCTGATAGACGCCACGGGGGGCGACGCCGTATTTTTTACAGAGCGAGGCTGCCATGCCGACGACTTCGCCCAACATGCCGCCCGTGCGCATCAGGCGGACGGTGCCCAAAGCGACATGCGTCACGCTGATGTTGCGACCGGCCATGAACAGATTGTCCACGTTGCGCGAGTAGAGACAGCGGTACGGTACGGGATAGGGATAGATGTTCGTGTGTTTGGCGATGGACTTGAACTCGGCGTCGGGGAAATTAACCGTATTCTTCGGGTCGGGATAGTGCAGGTCGATAGACCAGGTGGCGGCGGCTGTGCCGTCTTCGTGTACGACGTGTTTGCGCAGGTCGTCTTCCTTGAGGATATAGTCGCCCATCAGGCGGCGCGATTCGCGTTTGCCCGCCATGCAGGCTACCCAGTCCAGACGTCGGTTGCGGTAGGGAGCGTTTTCTTTCAGACCGTTTTTCAGGAAACTCCAGTTGGAATAGACGACCAGCAGTCCGTAATCGCGAATGTATTCAAAGTCGCGAATCTGGTCGCGGTTCATACCCGTTTCCCATGTCCATTCGCCCATTATCACCCGTTCGCAGTTCTGTTCGTTGAACGTGACGCCGTAACGGAAGAGCGGGAAGGCGGAGGGTTTGCCCGTGTCTTCGGAATACCACTGTACGGATGCGCCCATTGTCATCCGGTCGGCCTGTTCGGGGGCGGTCGATTCGCCGAACTCTTCGCGGCTCTCGCGTCCCATGCGGTAATCGGCGCCGGCTAAGTATCCAACCGTGCCGTCGCCCGTGCAGTCGGCAAAGAGCGGCGCCTCGAAACGCAGTTCGCGTCCCGTCTCAATATGCTGCGCCACGACGGAGGAAATCTTTTGCCCGTTCATCTGCACACCTGTGGCGCGGTAGTTGGCAAAGAGGGTGATGTTCGGCTCGCGGGCGATAGCTTCGGTTTTCTTGTCGTCTTCGTAGAAATCGGCGGGCTGTGCATTGCCGCCACGCGAGGGTCCCCACTCTTTCAGGAGATTGCCGAGGTTGGGATACGTACCGGTCTCAATCCGTCCGCCTAAGTGGACGCGAATCTCCGAACTGTTGTT
>JAIRLS010000282.1 GCA_031259205.1 Bacteroidales bacterium
AATGGTTGCCACTCTTGCCATACCTCCCGCGTATTGTTCATATTGCACGAGGTCAATAGCGGTCAGTTCGGGATTGGAAAATGTAATGATGCCTGTTTCAGAGTTTTTTGTTTTCAAAAATCTTTCAGGAATGGATTTACGGTACAGCCATTCCAGCAAATTATTTTTTGTTTCTGATACGGAAGACTTTGGAAACACAGTCATCACAGAAAATTTTTGTGGGCGTTGATGGGCAGCGCCTAATAATTCCGCTGCATTCAACAGGCATATATAGTATGGCTTCCTCAAAAAAGCCATTAACTGTTCAATATAGTAAACAGGCGGAACAATATTTTTTGCAGCATACTGGGGCGGAATGATTACATAAAATCCCTTATATACAGGCAGTATCCTTTTTTGGAGGCTTTGCCGGTATAGCTCATTCTTGACAGCCTGCTCGGAAGATGCCGCAAAAAACTGCCGTACCTCCTCAAAAGCAAAAGAAGGAATACCCTTAATTTCACGTTCCCTTATCCATTCTCGTATTGCCATTGCTCTATTCGTTGCGGATTTTAGTGCAAAGGTAATCAAAAAACGATTACTATTGCACTAAAATCTGTGTTTTTTTAGATGGCCTTCCGGGTTAAGAGAATAACATTGTTGAAAATCAGCGAGCGCGCCTTACAACGTTTGCGTACCAAACAAGATAATCAGTTATTCCATGCTTTGGGGAAAATCGTACTACACCATTGGGAAAATCAAGCGGATGCTCAACGAAAAGCGTATCCGCAGTACGGACTAATGTCTTATGGACTTAAGTTTGTGCAAAAGGGTTTTTGGAACAATACACCAGGCGCAATGACATACGTAGCCATGCGTCAAAAAACCGGAAGCGCCTGTCCTGTATTTCGTTGCTCAACGCCGAAATGTATTTACCGGTTTTGTCGAAAATCGTAACCGTTTTTTTGCCTTTTTGAACTCGATAATTTCGGTTTCCACCGGAAGCGAGACAGAATAGCGGACATGTGCCATCGTTTGGTTTATCCGGCTTTGCACCGGTTTCATTTTTCCAAATCCGCCATATTTTTTCTATTTTACTGTAAACATCCAAAAACTTAAGGATTTTGTACAGAATACAGTAGCGATCACGTGCGGCTTTAAAATAAATAATTTTATATTTGCATTGTTCAATTGAAGATGCGTGCAGATGATACTGCACAAAAAGACAAAGTTCTGACACTAATTTTTAACGTTATATAAACCATGAAAATTGTATCTATCGGAGCGGGTAGCCTTGCATGGTGCATGTCTTTGGAAATGCAGCGGGCGGGTATGACAATCAGTCAGGTGTACAGCAGAACCAGGAAACATGCCGAATTGCTGGCCAAAAAGTTGAATTGCCGATGGACAACGAATCCTGTTGAAATCATGGATGATGCTGATTTGTATATATTTTCGCTGAAGGATTCCGTCCTGTACGACATGATACGCAGGGTCAAGCCCAACAGCGGACTTTGGGTTCATACATCGGGAATCATGCCGGTGGACGTCTTTGCGGGACATGTTGAACGTTACGGCGTTTTCTATCCGTTTCAGACTTTCACGAAGGGACGGAGGTTCAGGCTGGACAACACACCTGTTTTCCTGGAGGCGAACAGTGCGAATGACCTGAAAATGTTGAGAAAGATTGCCATTGCCTTGACCGGACATGCCTTTGAACTAAGTTCGGAGAAAAGGCGACAAATCCATTCCGCTGCCATTTTCGCCAGTGACTTCGCGAACTACATGTATTTGACAGCTTCCAAACTGCTGGAAGAGCATGGTTTGCCATACACGCTACTGCTACCCCTGATCGGGGAAACGGCAGAGAGGCTGTGTAACAGCACGCCGTTGAGCGTACAGGCGGATACGGTTTCACGGTTTGAAAACTGCAAGCCCGAAGATCTGCCCGTCATGCCGGACGACCCGGTTGTGCAGAATATCTACCACTTTATTAGCCATCACATTCATGAAGAAAAAATGAAAAACGAGAAAAACGAGAAAAACGAGAAAGAAGAGAAAAACGAATAATACGAACAGTATAGCACCATTTAACTTATGAAACGAATAATTATAATGACAGGCATTCTTTTTTTTCCGTCCGTAGCGCCCCATACAGCGCGTGCAGGTCATTTTCCTGTGACGGAAGATCCACCTGTCACGTGCGTGCAAATCACCCCCGCTTCGGTGTATGTTTACATGGACAGGTTCACTTCCCGCCAGACAAGGGAAATCTGGATAGACAACAGCGCCGGAAAGTTACCGGTCAGCTATAACGCCTCCCTCCGCTTTATCCGGTCGGTTTCAGACTGGGAAGGCATATCGGAACAGGATAGCGAATCCGGTTCGGGAGGCAACAAACCCTCCGGCTCGACAGCCCCGCCCACGCAGTTCCTGCAATACGAGACGCTCCTGGGATACGCATTTGGGGAAAACACTTCAAAGGCACAAACATTCGCAACGAAATACAGGGCAGGCGCTTCCGGGTTCAATGCCTCTTCCGTCGGCACATGGTTTACCGGAGACGTGTTGTCGGAGGGAGTAATACATGTTGAAATCCGGGCGGGAGGCAATTCCATCGACGACGCCGTCCCGCTGGCTGCCGGCGCTCTGGATTTTTCCGTCCTCCCGGAGGAGGTAAACGGAAAGATGTATGCTGTTCCCCTGTCAAAACCGGCTGCTGTTTATCCCGGTGAAGATTTTTACGTGGTGGTCACTTATCCTGCCCGTCAGAAAAGACCTCAAGGATGCGCCCTGGCTCCGTCCGTCGAATCGGTTCCCGGAAGGTATCTGTTGAAACGGGGGACAGAATGGCTGGATTTACAACAGATGGACGGTTTATCCCATTGTGCATGGTTAATGAGCGTAACGGAAACGGAACGTGAAAACAGCGCGTGGCTGCGAATAGGTTCCGCATCTTCCGGTACTGTCGGAGCAGGCAGAACATCCTCTTTATATGTGGTGTACGAAGGCTCGTCGCAGTTGAAAGGCGAACGGAAAGCGGAAGTCGCCTTAACGGTCGGCGACAGTTGCCGGACGGAGGTAAACATTCCGGTAACGCTGCATGTCAATGAAGCCCCGTTTTTCCTGCAGGCTCCTTCCGCGATATATGTCCCCGAAAATTCCGTGCAGCAATACGAAATCAAACTCTACGATAATGAGGGCGACCGGTTTGAGCTAACGCCGCTGGAGGGGGCAAAGGTGGTTCATCACACGCTTTCCGATTCGCTGCTGACACTGACCGTTTCCCCGCGTACGGGAGATGCAGGGAATTACCGTATCAGATTCCAGCTCACGGACGAACACGGTGAAAGCCGGATTCTGGACATACCCGTCCATGTTATTGTTTTGGAGGAGTTGTTCGACCCGAATGAATTTGTCTATTCTATCGTGAAGGGAAGCGTCACATACCATATCCACGATTTATTCCGCATCGTGAACGGGGATGAGTTTGACATTCTTGTCACCTCCATGGACGAAAATATCGTGAAGGTGGAGCAGCCGGACGACAGTACGGTCGTGGTAATTCCCGACGGGCTGGGTACAACATCTATCCGGTTTGACTTCCGGGATGATTATGGAAACGTGTTATCCCGTGCAATACCGGTCAGTGTGGGGCCGTGCGAAGACCCTTCGCACATTATCGTTCAAAAATGGAACAGCGTACTGCTTGTCAATAATTCAGGGAATAGATACGTGGAAAACGGTTATCAGTGGTACAAAAACAAGCAGGCCATTCCGGGAGCTTCCGGACAGTACTATTCGGGAGAAGGCGACGGCGAACTGCTTGACTTCACCGCCGCTTATCACGTCCGCATGGTTACCGCTTCGGGAGATACGGTTTACAGTTGTCCGCTGACCCCTGTCGCCGGTCAGCACGTCAGGACAAAAGTTTATCCGAATCCCGTTCGCGGAGGCGAGATGTTGACCGTAGAAGCCGGATTCGCGGATGCCGGGGAAGAGGTGCTCGTGCAACTGATTGATTTTTCCGGGCGGGTTGTTCAGACCGGCAGTTTCAAAGGTTCGTCCGGTACTTTACGTGTAACGCGGGTAAACAGCGGTTACTATCTGGTGTTCATATCCGGCAAAAGAGGGTCGGAATCATTCACTGTCCATGTAAAATAATAACCGGTGTCTTTCCCAAAGAAACTTCTTAAAAATGAAACGAATGAAAAAACGATTTTTGGTACTGCTTTTTACAGGCCTGGCTGTTTCCGCCTCAATTCGGGCGCAGCGGGAACAGGAAACACACGAATTGACCTTTGGCGCTTCACTGGGAGTGTCCACCCTGAAACTGTCATTGGAAAATCTCAAACCGAACGGGGAAATAGCGCTCGGTTACAATTATTTTTTCAATGATATTGCAGGGATAAGTACGGGTATCGGGTTGACGCTCCATCGGTGGCAGTCTTCCATAGACCAGGTTTCCGACCGCTATCTTACCGGTGACGGGGAAGAATCTTTCGAGTTCCGTTCCTCCATTTCCAATTACACGGAACTGCAAACCGCCGCCAGCCTCACCGTTCCTCTGGCATTCAGGTGGCAATATCCCCTGCTTAGCGATAGCTACCTGACTTATTTCGCTGCGGGAGGAAAGGTTAGTTTCCCGTTTTATTCCCAATACAGGACTTCCGGCTCGACCTTTACCACTTCCGCCTGGTATCCGGCATATAACGCGCTGCTGGAATCTCCGTCCAGTCAGGGACTGGGCGCTTTTACCGGGGAAAAACAGGTTTCAGACCTGCTCTTGAAACCCGTATTCAGTCTTTTTGTCGATGTGGGCATGAAGTGGGACATTGCCGACCAGTTTTCCGTATATGCCGGCCTGTATGCAGATTACGGCCTGAATAATATAAACAGGGAAGCCGGCAAGCCCTTCCTTGTTTACAACCCTGACAAGCCGGCAGATTTTATTTTCAACAGCGTGCTGGAAGCCCAATATACACAGGAGGGTAAAACAGGGCGCTTCATCCGCCGGACAAATCCGGTCGGCGCCGGCATCGTGATACGGATTGCTTTCAAGCTGCCCGAATGAAATGACTGATAACCGCATAATTTCACAATTAAAAATATACCATCATGAATTTAAAAGTATTAACACATCACGAAAAGGATCGTTTGAGTACAAAGGTTGGCGATCTGAATCTTTTTAAGGCAAAGATATTGAATACAAAGCGGAACCTGTCCGATTTCGAGTTATACATCGACAAGCCCGCCGGAAAGATATACCTGGCCTTGAAACATAATCCCCTGTATCATGTAACGGATACGGGAATAAACATTTAAATAAACGAATTGATTCCCAGATAGGTATCTATCCGGTCTGTGGACAGGATAAATGCAGAATCCAGGGGATCAATAATGTATTCCCTGACAATAAAGACGTTGCCGGGGAGAAACAGGCGGCAGAGGTGGGAAAGTATCCGGTCTGCCGTTCCGTCTTTCAGGAATGCCTTCATCCTCAAGGCCGACATGGGGCCGATGCGCATTTTTATGTCATATTGACCGTCATTGAACGTATTTCCGGGGATAAAATCAACTCCAAGCCTGCTTTTGCCGAGTTCGGATTCAAAAAAACCGCCGGCGTCCTTTTTTTCAAGTATGATATTCTCAAGATGTACCGGAACTTCAAGAATCAATGAAAGCGATTCTTCAATTTCCCGGTAACTGTTCCGTATCCTGTGTATAATCGGGATGATGTATAGAAATATAACCGCCTGTTCGCGTTCCAGGAGCTGGAGAACCTGCCAGCAGGGAAGGAAAACGTTTACATAGTTGGGATGAGTGATCCGTTTGTCGAACTCCGTTTCAAACAGGGTCATCTCTACCAGCAGATTGTCCAGTTCGATTTCAAAGAGCCGGAAGAATTTACGGGCTAAAAATTCTTCTTCCCGGTGAATCCGGATTTCGTCCAGCATGTCCTCTTTGTCCTTGTTTAATCTCCTGTTAACATTCCGGTGGAAGATGCCTTCGGGCAGAATGTCATAGATCCCCTCCCTGTTCGTTTTAATATGCAGGTAGTCCGACAGGTCATGCTCGGAAAATTGCAGGCTTATATCTTCTATATCCTTCGCAAATCCCCGTCTGCCTGCCCCTTCCCGTATCAGGAGGATTTTTGAGGAATCGTACCCTTTTTCAATCAGGTTAGCCGCGATGACTTCCGCCTTAAAATCCGAATCCTGCATGTTGGGGTGCCTGTCCAGTCCCTCAAAATCCAGTAAATTCCTGAAATTTGTATTTCCCATTGCCCTCGCGGTATTTTAATCCAGAATTGTCCAGCTCGACCGGGAGACAACCTTCTCCTCTTTCGGATTCTGTACGGCAACCACTACATTTTCCCTGTGCTGCCCGATGTATTCCAGCGAACTTAACTTCAACAACAGCGATGAAAGCATGGACAGGAGCGTATCTATCCGTTCCATGCCCGCACGTATGTTATGGTGGTCATAGACCGATTCCAGCACGTTTGTCAGCAAATCAACAAAATTACCGGGAGTAACGTCGCTCCATTCGTAGAAGTATTGCAGCATTTCTTCCCGTTTCTTTTTGGGAATGAAATTTAATGTGATAAAACAGATATGGGCGAAGGAGGCAAATATGTCGGTTATTTCGACGGGTGAAAAGTTCCTCCCCATATTCTTGTATTTGAAATAGATTGACACCACGTAATTCAGGATGTGTTCGCACATAAATTGCGTATTCACTGCAATATTCATGGGTTTGTCCCTTTCCAGTATTTTTTGGATGATTTTATGGGAAGAAACTTCGATATCGTTCAGGTATTTCCCGAAAACTTCATAATACTCTTTCAAATCAGGGTGGCTCATCATGGACATGCAGGGCGGGATATAGCGATGATCTACTTCAAACCGGTTGCCGGGGGTTTGAATGATGCGGCCGATGATTAAATTGTGCATACCCAGTTCTTCCGCGTTGATCTGTCCCGAAGGTGTTATGGACAGGCTATATGTTTTATCGGCATAAGGATGTCGCGGCGGGGTTTCGTCCGGATCGGGTACGCCGACAGGGACACGTCCGAAAGGATGAACGATCAGGATGACGTCCCACAAATTCTCTTTCCCGTTTTTTTCCCTGTTGGCAAAAACATGATCCAGTTTCATATAGCCGGTATAATCACGCGGATTGATGTCTATCCGGCAACCGCCGGCAGTTATGGCGTTGCACCTTCGCAGTTCAATCTCTACGTGGTTGGTCGTACGCTCCATGATCTCAAAATTACTCGAAATTTTGTCGCCCCTGTAAGGAGGCAAAAGACCATAATTATAACTGTTAAGCCTTATGTTAACGGCATCACGAACGATGTCCATGAAGTAATCTTCGGTTTGGGAGAGATGTTTTTTCGATATTTTCATCCCGTCCACCCAGTTGACCAGTCTTTTTTTAAGAGGGAAAAGCATAATGTTTGATTGTTATTTGATTTCGTTGTTACTTGTTTCACTGACCCGTTTCGCTACAATGGTATATCTTTCCTTGAGCCTGTTTTCGATGATTGACAGATCAGGGTCGATGTACTTTCGCGGAATAAAGAATGAGCGTTTTATATAAAAAATCCATGAATAGGGGTTCGCCGTATTATCACATTCAATGGTTTCCAGTGGAAATTTGAGATTATAATCGGTCAAAAACTTGAAAAACCACAGACCGAACGGCATGTTGTCCGGCGCTTTTGCCCGTATCTTTGTCGGGGCAGGATCGGCAGGTATTTTGTACAGTTCCACTTCCATCAGCAAAAGTTTGTCGTAATTCATCATTTCAAATTGAGACAGGTCTTTGCCCGAATATTTCCATACCTTGTATATTTCCGGCGGAATGGACATGTACCTGTTGTATGTTTCTCTGAAAAGGGGAGCGAAAAGAAACGGAAGCAGGCAGGTACAAGCCCATATTCCGTATTTCAACTCATTGCACAGGTTGAATACGGTGGAAAACAAGGCCGCTCCCGCAAACATCATCACAAACTGGATGATGATAACATGCCAGAACGAATTTTCCTTCTTGAGGCGCGACAGGAAACGCCTTAAAAAAATCACGTTGTAATAGCCAAGTATTAAATAAGTCGCCTGCAAGGAAAGATATATGCAGGGCATGAACTGGTAGCGAACGAAGCCCAGCAGGGCAGGAACGCAAAGTACGACAGCGCCCAGCAGGATGTAAAATATCAATTTCCTTTGACTTAACAGCTTGCTCCTTTTGGCCATAAACCAGGATACAACCCCCATGACGATAGCCAATATCGGCATTAACAAATAAGTTGTAAGAATCGTAAGAAATGCACTGCTCATACTCTTTTACTGTTTATTTAAAATGAATACTCTGTAATTATATGTTTCCGGCGATTTGCTTTTCAGTAACGACAGCAACAGGGAAACCATATTCTGATGAATGGAATCCGTTTGTGAAACCTGCTCCTTCAAGGTCAGGTACACGTCAATGGAACGGACAAGGCCTTCCTTGGGATTGGCGCTGACCCGTATACCTTTTTTTACTGTGGCGGACGCGATAACATCGCCGAACCGGGAACAGCAAAAGTTAATAATGTCTTCTTCGGTGTAAATTCGGTCCCTGCAAGTCAATATGTATTTATACGTTTCAAGCGGGTTGCCGGAGCGCTGTTGTCCGCCCTGGCTTGGCGTCAGCGTAACAACAGAACTTTTCTCCAGATACATGTCATTAAACGGGAACAGGAGCGATCCCGGCTTTATTCCGTTCGCCGGCTCGCAGTTGGTGACCCAGTAATCCAGATAAACCGTGCCGGCGCCGCCGACTTCGTTCGAGTCAATAACCATGTACGACGGCATCTCCCTGTTGATGTGCAGTTCCTTGAGTTTCAACTTGATTAAAGTCAATTCCTCATCAATCTTTTTGACCAGTTCCTCTATGTATCCTTTTCCAAAGGCGGAGAAAGAGGCGTTTTCCTCGCGTAAAACATCCATCAGGTTTGACAGATATTCCTCTGCATTTCTGGAATCAAACCTTTCCGCTCCGCCCCGCTTGAGGCTGTAAGTCCCAAATTTGCCGCCGTTCTGTTCTTCGTTTTTGAAAGGCAAGTGCTTATACCTGCAATTGTTTGAATCCGAAACACTGTCCACGGAAAGGAAAAATTCATTTTTGTCCATTTCAAACGGTATCACGGACACCATAGGGTTCATCTTCAAATACTTCGAGTATTTTTTCCTGTTTATCACGGGAAAAGCGTTTATGGAAACAAAGAAATCATCCAGGATATAATCTTCAAAACCGGGAGGAAGGGTTATTTTGAGCCATAGCAGGGGCGTCAGACCCTGATTGTTTTCTGCTTGAGGGAAAAGTTCCTGCAATTCTTTCGGCAGCCGTTCAAGGTTTTTCTCCCTGTTGACGATCTCGCCCGTAACGGTAATATATTGATATTTATAGCTGTTTATAATACTTTCATCGGAAAGGTTCGCCGGATCGCAGGAGGCTAAGGGGATACTGTCATCCTCCTCTTCGCTTTTTTCCCGAAAGTTCATGCCCGGCTGTATATCCAACCGGGTTTCCCCGTATTCCCACAGGCTATAAGGCAACAAGTGCAGTAATTCATTTTTCTTCTCGCAGTTCGGAAGGTCGAAATAAAACGACAGATCCCGCACGCTTATAATATCCGGGTGGACGTGAAGCCCTATCCAAAGCCGGTTGGTGAATTTCTCGGACGGCCTTTCACTTATCGCACAGATTTCTTTTGATTTCAAACTGTCGATCAGATAAATCTTTCCTGCACAGATGATGGATCTCACCTCTCCGCAGATCAGGTCAAAATCACCTGCCGGAGAGAAGTGAATGTCGCCGTAATCCTTGTTTTTATGGTAGAAGGAGGAGTTTTTATTCACGGTAATAAAACTTTCATGCGGTTTGGCATGGACGATCATGTGGGCGGGATGGACAGCCGTCAGAATATCAGGGGTGAGCACGCCGGCAAGTCGTTCCAGCAGCCGGGCTTCAATGTTTTCCAGCTCATTGGACAGCTTGTTGATTTCGCTGGCAAGAGATTCTATCAATAATTTGATCACAGAATCAAAATTGTCAATGTTCCGCACGCCCCATATATTGGCGGCAGACCTGTTCATCCGGCTTTTTATGACCTCTTTATAATATTTCGATTTCCCATTCATAACTATTCCGAAGATAAGGGTCCTAAATACAGTGAATAATGAAAACAGCACTTCTTCCCCGAACTGATCACAACGGCGTCAATCTTTATATCCGCCCGCTTGCGGATGGATACGGCGCCCGACAGTTCATGCCGGTTCCTGACGTCAATGAAATTAACGTGCGGCGTCACCTCGCGGATGCGCGGTTCATATTTTTTGACGGCGTCGGTGATGTACCGGACAAATGTATTCTCCCACTTTTGAATGGATACAACGTTTTCAAAATCCAAATCCCAGATGCTGCAACCGAAACCGGGATCGTACTTGTGTTCGCCGGGGCAGGTCGTAAGAAGCAGTTCCAGATTCCGGTCGATGGATTCATTCTCGCTGCACCGCAACAAGTCTTTCGATTCAAACAGGCGGGAAAACAGTAACGGTGATTGATAGTAGTTCATGACAACAATTTTCATTATGGTAACAAATCCCTTTTTATCCAGTAAAACGGCTCTCCGCCGGACAGGAATGTCATTTTCCTGTCTGCTTCCAGCTCTTCCTTTTTATGCTTGAAATAAAGCAACAGTGCATCCAGTTCAAAATCTTTTATCATGCTTTTCCGTTTTAAATCTTTTATCCGGTACATATTGACCATCTCTTCCCTGACCGGGCAACCGGCTATTTCAAACAGGGCTTTAGCCAGCGAATAACCTTTCATTTGACCTGATTTTGCCGGGCACAGCTTGTAGGAAGACTTTAACCGGTTCATGAAGGTTTTATAGACATGCCGCCTGATTCCCCGCGTACTCAAATACTTGGGATGACCTTCATCGTCGTATTCCGGTTCGACTGGAGGCGTATTGTCCTGCGACAGATAATCGTCGGGACAGTCGCAGGGCTGCCGTTTTTTGTTATTGCGCCTCCCGCTGTATTTGTAGTCAGGCTCATATTTGGTTACGTCTTCCAGGAAGGCGGTTATTTCCGCAAGTTCGTCTTCCGAAAGAAGCAGGTGGTAATCCAGGTTATTGTCCGTACTGTCGATGAAAACCGTGGCGCTCGGCATGTACCAGGCGGGAAGGTGGTTGGACATTCTCCGGGGAAACTCCTGGTTCAGGTACCACAGCGAATCCTTCCCGTTGTAACCTGTCCACAGGTTATCATACACATAACGGTTGCTGCCCATTTCGACAAAAGCCCTGTAAAGACAGCTTATAATCGAATCGTTATCGTGTTTCACTTCTGTAAAAAGCGTGTCGATGGATTTTGACAGAATATCCATCTGCATGTTTTCATTTTTCCCCGGAAACAGCACCCAGCCTTGCGTCATGCTGTTTTGCGGATAATCCAGCGCATACGCATTTCTTGCACTTTCACGGTAGCCGTAATCGGGCTTGAACTGATCCGTGTAAACCAGCCGCTCCCTTCTTGATACAGCGTCATACCGCACGTAGGTATCTATCATGTGCTCAATCTGGAGAACGAAATTGTTGTCGGCGTCGGAAAGCGTTTCGTTGTATATCTGATACCCCAGGATCCTGCCGTTGGCATTGGCTATCCGTCTTACCAGAACGCTGTCCGCCTGTTCGCTGTATCCGGATTCCCCGATGACAACCAGTATGTTGGTTTCGTTTTTATACGGTTCAATCATATCGACGGCTCGTCGAAGTCCTGTCCACGCCTGGCTATTGGCAATCGACCTGTAACGAGCCACGCTGTCCTTTTCCGACATCAGGAAGTCCAGTACCCCGGCGCAGGAAGCCGTCAAACCGTATGACTTTATCAGGGGCGTTACACGCCTCACAGTATCCTGGTAAGCGATAACCGCCCCGAATTTGTATTGATACCTGTCGCCTTCCTGCTCGAACAGACCCTGGAGGTTTTGTACCACATTCATTATCCGGGAATACTCCCCGAATACCCTTTCCTTGCCTTCAAAAACAAAAACAAGATTCAGTTTTTTCAGGTCTTCCTCCAGACGGAGAAAGTCCTCGAACATAATTTTGTTGCCGTTCAGGTTGAGCACATAGTTCAGCCTCCTGTCGATTATCGGAGCGGGCAGCATCGTGTTAAAACAAATCTGTCCGGAATCCGCATGGTAGGAACGAACCGGACTGTAACGGAACGCGGGGTAGTTCTTGAATACCGCTATCCTCCGTTCTTCCGCCTCCATGATGTCGAGCATGTTTTCTTTCTCCCTGTCGAGGAACAGGGGAGCGCTGCTTAACGTGTCCTTTTTTATGGATTCGATATCGACAAAAAGCCGCTGCCCTGTTTCCCTGATTACGGACGTCGGAATCCATCCCGCCGTTTCGCTCTCTGCTTTCAACGGATCAAGAGACGTCTTTCGGGCTACAAGCGCCTTCCGGTTGTCGCCGGACGACTTTAAGATATACAGCAGTTCGTGTACCGGGATTTTCCCGTTGGGCAACTTCAAATCCTCGTCCCTGTAAGCAAGAACGGAATCCGATTCAAAAAAAAGATGCGGTTCCACGAGAGCTGATGTATCGGAAACAATAACGACGGCCTTGTTCTTGAAACCCGTTGCAATGTCCAGGCTCGACTGTTTGGTCAGCAGCAGGCGCGAACGGTGCACCCAGCCGTAATACTGCACCTTGTCGCGTTTTTTTATGATGCGGGCGCGGGGATTATCTTCCACGATTTCCGGATCGTATTTTACCAGTTGCAGGTAATCGCCCTTTTCACGGATGACGAAGAAGGCTTCCATGAACGACATCATTTTCCATTTCACTTTGCCGCCCGGATTCTGCCAGGTATCGTTCCGGTCGCGGTCGGAAAAAACGATCCATGATTCTTTGTTGAACCCGCTCTTGCGGGCTTTGATGTCGGAATAGCAATAGTTCAGCGAATATTCCCGCGGCGTACGTTTCAGGCGGGTGAAGCGGTGAACCGGGCCGCACGACGACAGGAACAGGAGTATGGCCGGAAGGAAGTACAGGTATTTCACAGGGATACCGACCGCACGCGATTCCCGGATGTGCGATTTCTTATCTTTCATTTTTTTGTTGCATTACCTTGAATGTTTTCAGACAGTTGGGGTTATTCTCGTAAGGGAAAACCATCACTTCGATGATGGTGGTATTCTTGCGGTCTATCAGCCGCAATCCCTGGCAGTACGAGTAGAAATCGTTGTTCTTGGATTCGTTAACGGTTATCATCACGTTGGGATTGTGGCACAAATAATTGGAAAGGATGTGATTGTAGTTCGGCCCGAAAGGTTTGCCGTCCACGATGGCCTGCAACTTTTCGCGTATGTCGTTACCCATCCGGGTCCGCTCGTCGCTTTCGTCCTCCTGGTATTTGGGGTAAACGGAAATGGAGTGTCTCACGGGATATTTTGTGTCTTCCGTCATCAGTTCCACTTCATAAACGCCCGGTCTGCCATAGGCATAGATCGCCACCTGCTCCCTGGAATCCGTCAGGCGGGTTTCACCGAAAGCCCAGCGCCATTCCCTGGCGTAACCGATTCCCCGGAAAACGACATACTCGCCCTGCATGGCTGTCCGGGGCGCTACAATCCGGATCAGGGAATCACTGTCAAAACGAACCGGGTTTCTTACGTTTACCATGAAATTCTTCTGTATGGAATTGTCCACCGTGAGCCGTATCCGGTAAAAACCGGCTTCCGTGTAGGTATATTTACCGTATTTTTTGCCGGACACTTCCCCGTTTCCAAATTCCCACAGCCAGTTCGACGCACGGTATGTGCTGTCGGAGTAGTGTATCGCTTCGTTCACGTAAACTTCCAGCGGAGATACCAGCGCTTCCGCTTCCCGCTTCTGCGATAAAAAACGGATGATTAAGGCTGCCGTAATGCACAGCGCTATCATCAGGGCGATGATATATATTTTTGTGTTGCTGATTTTTTTCATCTCTATAAATTAATGTGTTTGCAGGACTACCGTCTGAGTTTGGAAAAATCGTCTTTCTTGTTGGAAAGTCCCAGTTCACATTCTTCCAAATCTTTGGTAAACTGGAGGACGTTGGTCGTTAATGTCCACATCGTCTTTTTATCGGCATACCACATGTAATAAAAGTTGGCAACGTGCATGAATGATTTGTAGCGCGTGTCCAGCGGGTGTTTCTCGTAAATATCCCTTAGTTCGTTTATCAGAAACTTGATGTTGTCTTCTTCATAAACGGCGTTCACCCCCGGATCATAACCCGCTATTTTCTCGTAAAGCAGGTTGATGGTTGGTTCCGCCTTCTTCTGCGCGTCCCTGTATTCGCTGCTCCGACTGACCTTGCTGACGATGAAATCTTTCTGTTTCAACTCATTGTAATTGGAATTGTACAGGAACAGCATAACGCAGCAGGCAGAAGTAATGACCAGAAACAGGATCAGGACATAGGCAAAACCCATTGCCTTCTCTTTTTGATTCATTGTACTACCGGTATTCATAACTGTAAAGTTTGTTTAATGTGATAAATAAGTCAATACACGCTGCCGGTGAACAACCGGCGAGTCATATCCTTGTTTTTGTTTATACATCGCACGTATTCATCCCGCAAAACATCCACATGCAACTGTTCTGTACGGATGGAATCCTTCAACTGGAGAAAATCACCCAGTTTGACAGCCAGTTTTTGATAAACCAGACAGTCTTCGCTGCTGATGGTTTCAAGATTCTCGCCGAAACGGAGAATTCTTGCGCTTAACATGTTAAACATGGCAGACCGGTTTACGAACATATCGTCAGAATTGACAAGCATGGCATAATAATAAATGGAATCGACGCTCTCCGTAAGAACTACCTGTTTCATCTGGAGCGCGTCATAGTAACCGGATTTCTCCAGTATTTTCTGCACTTCCACGACGGATGTTTTCATGAATGATGAATATATGCCGACGGCTAAAGCTATGGAACACAGCAGATAAACTGAAAAATGGAAAACAGTCTCAAGAACTTCCCTGTTGTTCTGTGCTTTCATAATGATTTTCGCTGGTTAAAGAATAATTAATTAATTTCCCAAAGATATACAGTTTTTTGTTTTACAAAACATTCAAATGTTTTTTTTGTCGTTTTTTTAGCGACGGGGATATTGAAAAATATTTCTTTACTTTTGACGAATAAATATAAACTGTCATCAAAATGAGTTATTATCACCAACCGGAAGAAGAAACCGTAGCACGATGCCCCAGTTGCGGCAGGGCAATGTGGCCCTCCGGATCGTTCCGACATTCACCGCCGGTTTGCGGGGACTGTTACAATCGCGGGATACGGCGCGCTACCCGTTGGGGTATCGCAAGGGAACTGTTGATAACGTTTGCCGCGGGCTGGACGGTTGCTACGCTGGTCATGGCCAATCACGAGGTGGTTTTCAAGGAGGGCACCTTCCACCGTACGGGTGAGTATGTTACCATGTTTATCATCATTTCCTACTGTATATCCGGAATAATTGCAGGATGGAAAACATTAAACCGGATAACGCCCGCCGTGTTTTTATTCCTCCCGATGCTCGGCTGGATTATTTATTTTGCCATAAAACTTGTTCTCGCGTTCTTCGTGGGGCTGGTCATGCTCCCCGTCCGGACGTTGTACTGCATGTTCAGACTCTACAAGTTGAGGCGGTAGCGTTCGGGGTGTCGAACGGTTCAGGTCTTTTCACAGGTCAGGAGGCTTCCGGCGAGCCAAAACCAAGACCGGACAGGCGCTCTTTCTCCAGCGCGGTTTTCAGCGTTTCGGAAATATATACCGTTGACGTGTCGGTTTCGGCTGCAAAGATATCCCTGTTCCGAATCGCCCGTTGCCGGAAGTGGGGCGAAAAGAAAATATTCCTGTTCCTGTCCGATTGCTCCGGGTCAATGACGGCAAAAATGTACCGGGGGACATGAAGGATGCAGTATTCCGTTGTGGCGTAACCGTCGTCGACGTTCACCGGAAGCCAGTCCACATCCTCCGCGTTGAAGCAGTGCTCCTCGACAGTTTGCTTCATCCTGCCGGAACAGACCGGCAAGTTCAATTCGGTGGTTAAAAAATCAGGCAAAATACCGTCGCGTACTTCGATCGTAAACTTTTCCCACGGTCTCGTAAGCCGAAAACCTTCACGTACCGGACAGCCGTTAACGCTTGGCGAATACCCGAAACCGAACTTTTCTTTGTCATAATCACTGCTTTTGCAGGGGAAATACACTTTGTTGCCGCTCATAAAATCAATTTTACCGTTACCGGTTCTTTACACGCCGGGGGCGTATGCCGGTTAGCGGCT
>JAIRLS010000043.1 GCA_031259205.1 Bacteroidales bacterium
TGTTTCGGCGCAGCCCGAACCGTCAACGACGGCGAAGCGTAAACAGTCCTGTTCTGCACAGGCAGCATGGCTCGAACCTGAAAAATCCCCACTTCGAATCTCTATTACAATACTGCGAGTAGGGATTTTTATTTTTCCACGAGCAGGTAATTGCTAATCGCTAAATCATACGATTAATAATGTGTCGTTGCTACGCGACTCCGGATTGCCGCGTCTCTACGCTCCTCGCAATGACGGGGCGTATCCGTCATTGCGAAGAACGAAGAACGAAGCCATCCGGTGGCAATGAATACAAAAGAGGTATGCCATTGTGAAAAAGTGGCCTGAAACAGCCCGAAGAAATGATATTTTCCCCTTTTTTATATGATATAAATTCAAATATTTAGTTGCTATAAAATAAAATTTTAGAAATATTAAGTCAATATTTTACTTTAGTGAAACCCGTTATAACCTTTTATCGTACAAGTTTCTGCTTTCATTTGAATAGGTTTTCCCGTGCACTTACCGCGTTATCGACAAGCCTCGCAGGTGGCTAAATTTCGCCTCCAAAAAAAGGGAATCCGTTTAAAAGAATTTTACTTTTTATTCAAAAAAAACTATATTTGCGCCCATTATTTTTTTTGACTTATGCCTGAACCGTTAGATTGTAAAATGAGCCGTTATTCCAAGGGTTACGCCTTTGTGCGGACAATAGTTGTGTTGCCTGTGTTTCGGTTATTCTATCGCCGGATTCAAGTAATCGGACATCCGGTGCCCAAAGGGCCTGTCATCTTTGCGCCCAACCACCAGAACTCTCTGATGGACGCTATCTGCATCCTTTGCACGTGCAACCGGCAACCGGTGTTCGTCGCGCGCGCCGACATCTTCCGGGGAAACGGTTTCATCATCCGCATCCTGCATTTCCTGCGTATTCTGCCCATTTACAGGAAGCGCGACGGTGTAAACACCGAAGAAAACAATCGAGACACTTTCGATATCCTGCTGAAAACCCTGCACAACAACCGTGCGGCAGGTATCATGCCCGAAGGTACGTACAGCAGGCTCAAACGGTTGCAACAACTGCAAAAAGGCATTTTCCGTATTGCCATGAAAGCGCAGGAAAAATACGGCAACCGGCCGTACATAAAAATCATCCCTGTCGGACTGGAATATTCCGACATACGGAAGTTCCGCAGCGACGTCATTATCCGCTACGGAAAACCGATGGAAATGTCGGACTATTACGGGCTATATGCAGAGAATCCGTCCAAAGCGTTCAAACAGATGCAGACTGCCCTGTCGGATCGAATGAAAGAGGGCATGATCCACATCGAAAACGATACCTGTTACAACGAAATCAATTGGGCGCGGCGCATTTTCGAAAAAGAAGCCCTCCGGCAATTAGCTTTGAAAAACGACGGCGAAGGAAGATTAATCGCCCAGCAACACCTTGTTGCCGCGTTGGAAGCCATGGCGACTCATCATCTGGAGGAGATGGCCGGCCTGAGCGCCGACATCAGAGAATACGCGGCATTGCTGGATCGATTCCGTTTCCGCGACTGGGTAGTGCGGCAACCCTATTCGCCGGTCGCTTTGCTGTGGCGCGCCTTGCTGCTGCTCGCCGGAACACCTGTATGGCTGATGGGCATGTTGTTCAACTATCCGCCTTATAAACTGTCGGAATGGGTTTCCCGTCTGCCGAAAGATTCTCAATTCTTCAGTTCGGTGCAATATGTGGGTGGAATAGTGTTTTTCCCGCTCTACCACCTGACGCTCGCCGCCCTGTCCGTCATTTTTATCCCCTGTCTTCCGGGAAAAATCTGCCTTATTCTGCTGTTACTTCCCACAGGTCTTTTCTCTTTCATCTGGTATCTGTCTTTCAAAAAACTGACGGCAAACCTCCGTTTTCGACTGCAACCCAAGGAACGTTCCGTTAGAATGGTTCAACTTCGAAAAACCATCCTTGAAAAGATAGGGCTTAGTGAACAGTGAAATAAGAGATGGAAAATTTAGACAAGGGTGAAATCATCGTTTATCAGACGCCCGACCGTTCGCGCCTGATTGAAGATAAACCCCTCTTTGCCCTTACGCTGATGATTGCCGAAAGTTGAACCGAAGATAAAGACGTAAAAGTGAAAGTACTTGCAAATATAATCAATGAAAATAATCAACAAATAGAAAAATGAACACAGCAGACAAAAAAATGTATTGGGAAGTTCTTAAAAGCGAATACCTGTTTACGGAACCGTGGCTTACCGTCAGGCGCGATACCGTAAAACTGCCCAACGGGCATCGGATACCGTCCTATTATGTGGTGGAATATCCCGACTGGATAAACGTGATAGCGATAACCAAGTCGAAACGGTTGGTTTTCGTAAAGCAGTACCGTCACGGAATCGGAAGCGTGCATTTTGAACTGTGCGCCGGAGTCTGCGAAAAGGAAGACGCTTCGCCGCTGATTTCGGCGCAGAGGGAATTGATGGAAGAAACCGGCTACGGCAACGGCATTTGGGAAGAATACATGAACCTGTCGCCGAACGCTTCGACGATGAAAAACGTCACCTATTGTTTTTTGGCAAAAGACGTGGAAAAAATCGGAGAACCGCATTTGGAAGATACGGAAGATCTCAGCGTGCATTTGTTCTCCTGCAAAGAAGTCAGAAAAATGCTGGAGAACAATGAAATAAAACAATCCCTAATGGCCGCTCCATTATGGAAATTCATGGCGGAAAACAGAGAATGGAACTGAAAGATCCGGTAACGGTATTTTTGAGATAACCGACGACAGTTACAGCGTCGTTTTCACGTGGTTTGATGTCGCGTTACACAGGCTTGTTTTCAGGCGCTTAACTTCACAGGGCGGAAGAGAGAAGGCACAGGTTATCGGATTTCAACGTTCAAAGATATTTTTTCGTCACCCGATTTTAAACCGCCGGAAGTAATAAGTGGAAATAGCTTTTACGCCCGTTTATCAAAACTTGCAGAAGCGGCTATCTTTTTTCATTGAAATTTATTACCGACGGTATTTTGGCCACTATATGGATACTATTTTTGAAACGGCGTTGATGAAAGCTTCTGCCGAAGCGGTTACCACGTCCGTATTGGCGGAAAATCCGTAGTAGATATTGCCTTGGTTTTCTATTTGTACGTGTACTTTGCCCATGTCGTCGCTACCGCGGGTAATCACCTGTACGAGGTATTCTTCCAGTGTTACCTTGCGGTGGATCAATTTCCTGATGGCGTTAAAAGAGGCGTCCACCGGTCCGCTGCCGGAGGCGGTGGCCGTGCAGGTTTCGCCGTCGATGCTCAGTTGAACGGTGGCCATCGGGATGCTTGATTTTCCGCACACCACTTGCAGGTACGTAAGTTTGAGACGGCTTTGCTGTTCGTTTTGTTCGATGCCTACGATCACATGCAGGTCGTCGTCGGAGATGTCTTTTTTGCGGTCGGCCAGTTGCAGGAATTTCCGGTACACTTCGTCCAGTTCCGAGGCGTTCAGTTTATATCCTATGCGTTCCAGATGATGATTCAGCGCATGGCGTCCGCTACGGGCGGTCAGGACAATGGACGACTCGTTGATGCCGACGTCGGCGGGATCAATGATTTCGTAACTTTCCCTGTTTTTCAGCACGCCGTCCTGATGGATGCCCGACGAGTGCGCAAAAGCATTGCGTCCTACAATGGCTTTGTTGGGTTGCACCGGCATTCGCATCAAGGTGGATACCAGACGGGAGGTACGATATATTTTCCGGGTGTCGATGTCGGTAAGCACGGGAATGTCCTTGCGGCATTTTACAGCCATTACGACTTCTTCAAGGGCGGTATTGCCTGCTCTTTCGCCTATTCCGTTGATGGTTACTTCCACCTGCCTTGCTCCGTTGAGTATTCCGCTTAATGTGTTGGCGGTAGCCATCCCCAAATCATTGTGACAGTGGGTTGAAAGAACGGCTTTATGGATATTTTTCACGTTGGCCTTCAGGAAAGCGATCTTTGCGCCGTATTCTTCGGGGGTACAATAGCCGGTGGTATCCGGGATGTTCACTACCATTGCTCCGGCGGCGATCACCGCTTCCACTACCCTGGCCAGATATTCGTTGTCGGTACGGCCGGCGTCTTCGGCATAAAATTCCACGTCTTCCACGTATTTTTTTGCGTATTTTACGCAAGCAACGGCGCGTTGCAGTATATCGTCCTGATTGGAAGCGAATTTATGGGTGATGTGGTACCATGAAGTCCCGATGCCGGTGTGGATACGTTTGTGTCTGGCATAGTGAAGGGCGTCTGCGGCTACGTCGATATCGTTCTCTATCGCCCGCGTTAATGCGCACAAGGTCGGCCGGGTGACGTTTTTGGAAATCTCCACGATAGAGTTGAAATCGCCGGGGCTGGAAACAGGGAATCCAACTTCAATAATATCTACCCCTAAATCGTCCAGCGCTTTGGCCACTTCGATCTTTTCCAGCGTGTTCAGCTGGCATCCCGGAACCTGCTCGCCATCCCGGAGGGTAGTATCGAATACATACAATTTTTCGTTCATATACATAATATTAAGTAAATAAAAAAGCCGTCCTTTGTCGGGACGGCTTTGGTTGATACATAAAACCATCCTTCTTACCGGCAGGTAAGCGTAAGGCCTAAAAGCAGATCTATGAAAAGATGGTTCATGACACGTTAACTATGATCCGCTGCAAAGATAAGCAAATTTGTAACAGGTTGGCCAATTGCAAAAAAAAATCACAAATATTTTTCATTGTTCATTGCCGTTTATATAATTTGATTACCTTTGCAGCCGCAAGCGGGGGTATAGCTCAGTTGGCTAGAGCGTTTGACTGGCAGTCAAAAGGTCAGGGGTTCGATTCCCCTTATCTCCACGCAGGTGACTGTTTGACACTGACAGGTGCAAGCCACTGTCGTGTCGATGGTACCGACCACGTACTTATTTTTAGAATTATTTTTAATAATCATTGTTTTGATGCAAAATTTAAATCGTATTAAAATGGAAAAACCTCGTATTATCCCGCAAGGGACTGTTTTCGCTTTTATTCTTTTGACGGTATTGTTTTTTTCATGGGGCTTGCCCAATAACCTGACAGATACAATGCTTGCCGCTTTCAAGCGAATCATGAGCCTGTCGGATTCGCGTACCGCATGGATTCAGGTAGTTTGTTACCTGTTGGGGTATGGATGTTTTGCTGTGCCGGCCGCACTGTTCATCAAGAAGTATTCGTATAAGAAAGGCGTCATGCTGGGATTGGGCATGTATACCGCCGGAGCGTTTCTGTTCTGGCCGGCCATGCTGTGTCTTCCGTTAAGTGCGGGATTGAGTTTCGGCATGTATCTGTTTGCCATCTTCATTCTTTTTGCAGGTCTTTCCATATTGGAAACATCCGCCAATTCATACGTTTTCGCCATAGGGCCTGAAGAAACGGCCACACGCAGGCTGAATCTGGCTCAATCGTTCAACCCGGTAGGATCTATCACGGGGGTGATCATCAGTCAGATCTTCATTTTATCCAAATTAAATACGCTGACCGCTAACGAACGAACCGTGCTGCTTGCGGAGGAACTTGAACAGATACAGGGAGCGGAGTTGAATGTCGTATCCATGACCTACGTTGCGATAGGGGTGGTGATGATGGCCATTCTGATAGCTATTTTCCTCACGCGGATGCCGAATTTGAAGGAAGGCGGACAACCCGTCGATTTTGCCGGTACCTTCCGCCGGTTAAAGCGAAACCGGAACTATATATGGGGCATCGTCGCGCAGTTTTTTTATGTCGGCGCACAGATAGCGGTGTGGTCGTTTGTCATTCGCTACTCCATGCAGCAGATGAAATTTGACGAGGCTATTGGCGGATTGGGGCAGAATCCTTCTCCGGACGCCATTATCGCACAACTGCGAAGCATGGAGCCGCTGGCTGCCGGGTTTTATAACTTATGCGAAACCGTCCGCCTTGATGTGATGTTACCGCGTACTGCCGAACAGGCAGGCGCTACCTACTATATCCTGTCGCTGATTCTTTTCGTTACCATGCGTTTCGTATGTACCGGAATGATGAAATTCGTTAAACCCCGGAACCTGCTGGCCATACTTTCCATTGCTGCCGTCGCTTGCTGTATGGCAACCGTTTACGGTGAAGGCCGTATAGGAGTGTATGCCCTGATAGGCATTTCCGGCTGTATGTCGTTGATGTTTCCTACCATTTACGGTATGGGCATTTCCGGTTTGGGAGAAGATACCAAAATTGGCGGGGCCGGAATGGTAATGGCCATTGCAGGCGCTGCCTTGCTTACGCAGATACAGGGAATCGTATCGGACTCTACCGCCAGCATTGAATTTGCCTACTGGGTACCGGCTGTCGCCTTTATTATCATTGCCTATTATAGCCTGTTTATTTGCAAAAAGTACCAATAGCGGTTAATTCTTTTATGGAAGCGCTATGAAAAACAATTCTTCTGACCTCCACTATAGCGCGAAAGCACGAAGGCACGAAGGCACGAATGTAGAGGCGCACGGCGTGCGCCTGAAAGCGCGAAAGCCATCCACTTTGGAGAAAGTGGAACGTCCTGAAAGGACTTTTAAGAGGGATGGGGAAAAAGCGGGAAACAAAACACGGATGAAACAGTCCACTGACCCATAGCGCCGCAATAAAAGAATGAACCTTTTATTTTCCGGCTTTTAATTTTTGATGTAGTTTTGCACGATGAAAAATATGAAAATCGTTTTGCTTGCAGGATGGACAGGGATAGTATCTCTGTTTTTCATGCTGACTTCTTTCCATGACGGCGAAAAATCGCACAGCCGCTCTTCCGGCGACCTTCCTTCCGCTTACCTGCACTCTCCCTGGGTAGATTCGGTTTTCAACAGCCTGACTTTCGAGCAGCGTATCGGGCAACTGCTGATGGTAGCGGCTTATTCCAACAAGGATCGCAAGCATGTCGAACAGGTAGCCGGACATATCACAAAATACGGTATCGGAGGGGTGATTTTTTTTCAGGGCGGCCCGCTGCGACAGGCGCATCTAACCAATTATTACCAGCATTTGTCGAAAACGCCGCTGCTTGTCGGAATGGACGCCGAATGGGGGCTGGGGATGCGGCTGGACAGTTGCATCGCCTTTCCCCGGCAAATGGCGCTGGGGGCGGTGCAAAACACCGGCCTGATTCTCCGGATGGGAGAAGAAATAGGACGGCAACTCAAGCGAATGGGCGTGCACCTGAATTTTGCGCCTGTGGTGGACGTCAACAACCAGCCGGCCAATCCCGTTATCGGCATCCGCTCTTTCGGCGAGGATGTCGCCGACGTCGCCCTACGGAGCGCCCTTTACATGACCGGCATGCAGGAACAGCGCATCCTCACGGCAGCCAAACATTTTCCCGGGCATGGCAACGCCTCCGTCGATTCCCATCAGGCGCTTCCGGTCATCAACGGCTCATACCGGTCGTTCGACACGCTGGAATGGCGCCCTTACAGGGAACTGATCCAACAGGGACTTACGGGCGTGCTTGCCGGACATCTTTGCGTACCGGCGCTGGATTCCACGCCTCATCTGGCCTCGTCGCTGTCGCACCGGATACTGACCGGCATTTTGCGCGATTCCCTGCATTTCAACGGACTGGTATACACCGATGCGTTGAACATGAAAGGCGTTTCAATGTTCTTCCGTCCGGGGGAAGCGGAAGTCATGGCCTTGAAAGCAGGCGTCGACGTGCTGCTGATGCCCGACGACGTTCCCCGGGCTGTCGCCGCCATCAGGGCAGCGGTGGACAGCGGACAGATCAGCCGCGAACGGATTGAACTCTCCTGTCGAAAAATACTGGCCGCCAAGCAGTGGGCAGGACTGAACCGTTACGCGCCGGTGGATACTGCCGGTCTGTTCGATTTCCTGAACCGGCCGGAAGCGGTTGCGCTGAACCGGCAACTTGCCGCCGCATCGCTGACCGTGCTGCAAAATCATAACGGCATCCTCCCCCTGAAACATCTCGACCACACCAAAACAGCCATCCTGATTACCGGAAGGTCAACGCCCAATCATTTTCTGGAAACAGTGAAAAAATACGAAGAAAACGATTATTTCTTTCTCGACGATAAAACCACTCCTTCGCAGGAAAAGGAACTTGCCGGAACGTTAAGCGCCTATTCGAGGGTCATAGCGGGCATCCACAATACTCGGTACCACAGCAGCCCTGATTACGGTATTTCTCCCCGTGTTCTTTCCTTTATAGAACGCCTGTCGAAGGAAACGAAGGTGATTCTCTGTCTTTTTGCGCCTCCTTATGCGCTGTCGAACTTCCGGAACAGGGAGAACATGCCGGCTGTCGTAGTGGCTTATCAGGATGCGCAGGTAATGCAGGAACACGCGGCACAGTTGCTGTATGGAGCGCTGGGCGCGGACGGCCGTCTTCCCGTTACGGTCGATTCGGCCTGTTCGCTCCACAACGGGATAACTACTGCCGGCGGACTGCGGCTCAGGTATGCTATCCCGGAAGAAGCCGGCATACCCTCCTGCCGGTTGCGCATCATCGACACAATGATGACCCATGCCATCGACAGCGGCATGTTCCCCGGTTGCCAGATACTGGCGGCCTGCAACGGCACGGTTTTTTTCAACCGTACATACGGAACCACACGCTATGACCTGATGGAACCCGTCCGCCCGGAACACATCTACGATCTGGCTTCGATAACCAAAATAGCGGCAACGCTCCCGACCGTCATGCTCCTGTACGACCGCGAAGAAATCCGGCTGAGAGACCGCCTGAACAAACATCTTAACTTTTCCGAAGATAGCGAAATCGACCGTATCACGCTGATCGACCTGCTGACCCATCAGGCGCGCCTGCCCGCCTTCATCCCTTTTTACCTGAACGTATTGCAACCGGCCGACACTTCACAAACCCTGATCTCAAAAGACGAAAACCATCCTGTCCGCCCGGCGGGAAACATCCTCCGGAATCACCGGATAACATTCAACCCTACGTATATAACCGCTTCGGAAGATCATAACCACCACCGGCAAATCGCAAGAGATCTTTACGTCATGGACAGTTTCCGGGACACGATTTTCAGCCTCATCAGGCATACCACCCTGAAACCGAGAAAACAGTACCTGTACAGCGATCTGGGTTTCATCCTGCTGACGGAACTGATAGAACAAAAAACCGGTCTCGGTCTGGACGCCTTTGCGTCACACCTGTTTTACCGGCGGCTGGGCGCATCGACGCTGGGATACTGCCCCCTGAACCGTTTCCCGAAAGAACGGATCGTTCCCACAGCCAACGATACCGTTTTCCGCAAACAATGGCTGCAAGGATACGTACACGACGGAAATGCCGCATTGATGGGCGGCGTGAGCGGTCACGCCGGACTGTTCGGCAATGCCAACGACCTGGCAAAACTGATGCAGATGTACCTCAACAAAGGCGAATACGGCGGCGAACGATTCATTGAAGAAAAAACCGTTGAGGAATTTACCTCCTGCCCTTATTGTCAACAGGGCAACCGTCGCGGCACAGGATTCGACAAACCCGAAACCGACCCGAAGAAAATCAGTCCGATTGCCAAAAACGCTTCGCCGGAAAGTTTCGGACACAACGGATTTACCGGCACCTGCGTATGGATGGACCCCGAAAACGGACTGCTGTTCGTCTTCCTCTCCAACCGGGTATGCCCGGATGAAAGCAATAACAAACTGACCGCTTCCCACATGCGAAGCAGAATCTACCGGATATTTGCCGACGCCGTCAACCGGAGCGACACAGACCCGCCGGCCTCAAACCGGCAGGAATGTCGCGACCATTAACCCCGATTGCAGCCGGCCGGGTGATGGAACGGGGAAATTAATCATTCAAGTTTCCCGCCTGATTTTATTCGATTGTAAACCGGTCTAACTCCGCAAATGTCAGGAATCATTGTTGCGGCTGAATTTCCCAAGTCGGGACGAACTGTCGCACGACCTGCGGCAACTTTTCCCAACTTGGGACGAACTGCCGCACGACCAGCGGCAACTTTTCCCAAGTCGGGACGAACTGCCGCACGGCTGCGGCAACTTTTCCCAACTTGGGACGAACTGCCGCACGACTGCGGCAGCATTTTTAAAATCTTTTTGGTCTGCCGCACGACCAGCGGCAGCATTTCCAAAATCTTTTTGGACTGTTGCACGACCAGCGGCAGCATTTTTAAAATCTTTTTGGACTGTTGCACGACCAGCGGCAGCATTTTTAAAATTTTTTTGGACTGTTGCACGACCAGCGGCAGCATTTTTAAAATCTTTTTGGTCTGCCGCACGACCGGCGGCAGCATTTCCCGAATCGGGACGGTCTGCATTCTCCAAAGGATGGTTTTCGCGTTTTCAGACGCACGCCGTGCTACATTCAGACGCACGCCGTGCGTCTCTACATTTAGACGCACGCCGTGCGCCCATTTTCATAGCGCCTCAATAGAAAGAATTAAGCAAATAAATATTATTTTTTAACAAGACATAATGTTTTTTTTTGAAAAAACATTTATCTTTGGCGTTTGAAAAACTTAGATTATGGAATCGCATACATTCATCGCTTTTGATCTTGGCGCCACCAGCGGGCGGGCTATTGCCGGCATTTTGTCCGACGAAAAGATCGTCATGGAAGAGGTTTCTCGTTTTGCCAATAATATGGTTAGCGTGGGAGAACATCTTCACTGGAACATTCTGGGCATTTACGATATTTTGAAAAACAGTTTGAAAACTTACGCTTTGAGCGGTAAACCGGCTCTCGAATCCATCGGTATCGACACGTGGGGCGTTGATTTCGGTTTGTTGGCAGGCGACGGTTCGCTGCTGGGAGCGCCCTACGCATACCGCGACCCGCACACCAACGGCGTCATGGAAGAATATTTCAAATTGTTGCCTCGCGAAAAGGTTTACGAACTGACAGGCATTCAGTTTATGCAATTTAATAGTTTATTCCAGCTTTTTGCGATGAAAAGGAACGGGTCATCCTTGCTGGAAGCAGCTAAAGATCTTCTGTTTTTGCCCGATTTATTGAATTACCTGTTTACCGGCGTAAAAAAGGCAGAGTTTACCATTGCTTCCACTTCGCAGATGCTCAATCCGAAAACCATGACATGGGCTAAAGAACTGTTCGACGTTTTTGACGTACCGGTTTCGCTGATGCAACCGCTCTCGCTTCCCGGCGTCATTACCGGATATCTCACCGATAGCGTCCGGAAAGAAACAGGAACGGACAAAATACCTGTGGTAGCGGTAGGCGCTCATGATACGGCGTCGGCCATTGCAGCAGTGCCGGCGGAAGGCGAAAACTGGGCATACCTCAGTTCCGGCACATGGTCGCTGATGGGGATTGAAACGAAAAAGCCCCTGATTGACAAAGAAACCGAAAAGATGAACTTTACGAATGAAGGAGGGATAGGAGGCACTTTCCGTTTCCTGAAAAACATTACCGGCATGTGGCTGCTGGAACAATGTCGCAAGGAATGGGCATCGGAAAAGGATTACGCTTACGGCGAACTGGTGAACATGGCCAAAACCGAAAAACCGTTTGTCTGTTTCGTCGATCCCGATGCGCCCGATTTCATGAATCCCGAAAGCATGATAATCGCAATCAAAAACTACTGCCAACGTTCGAAACAACCTGTTCCCTCTTCTACGGGGCAAATCGTGCGTTGTATTTTCGAAAGCCTCGCCCTGAAATACCGCTATACACTGGAACAACTCCAGCGAGTATCTCCTCATCCGATTGAAAAGCTGCATGTCATAGGCGGTGGGGCAAAGAATGACTATCTCTGCCAGATGACGGCCAATGCCATCAAAATGCCGGTCATTGCCGGACCTGCCGAAGGAACTGCCATAGGCAACCTTTTAGTACAGGCCATGGCGCTTGGATACTTGAAATCATTGAGCGATATCCGGCAAATAGTGCGCAATTCCATTGATACTCGGAATTTTTATCCGCAAAATGCAGGCGAATGGGAGCAGGCCTATTCGAAATATAAGACGGTGATTGCCGTCGGATGATTTGTCTGCTTGTGCGAACAGGAAAACCGTGGTTAATTCTTTTTTTGAGGCGCTATTGGTCAGTAGACTGTTCCATCCGTATTTTGTTTCCCGCTTTCTTCCCATCCCTCTTAAAAGTCCCGGTAGGACTTGATTTTCATAACCGCCGGTCGCTGACCGGCGGAAAGGAAGCCTCCCGCAGCAGTGCGGCTGCCTGAATTTTCAATTCAGGCAGAAGAAGTTATGGACAGGCTTCCGCAGGTCGTTGACCTGCGGTTATGAAAGTTACGTCCTTTCAGGACGTTCTGCATTCTCCAAAGCGCTTTTAGACGCACGCCATGCGTCTCTACATTCACGCTTTCAGGCGCACGCCGTGCTTTCAGGCGCACGCCGTGCTTTCAGGCGCACGCCGTGCTTTCAGGCGCACGCCGTGCGCCTCTACATTCGTACTTTCGTGCCTTCGTGCCTTCGCGCCTTCGCGCCTTCGTGCCTTCGCGCTTTCGTGCCTTCGTGCCTTCGTGCCTTCGCGCCTTCGTGGAGGTCAGAAGAATTGTTTTTCATAGCACCTCAAAAAAAGAATTAACCTTTTTTTGCCCTGTTTGTCCAATATACACGAAAATACGCTATCTTTGTGCACGTCAAGGCCACAATATCTGTTCATAAACTTACATTTTAATTGTTTATCAATTATTTATTTAAAGCTACAAAGATGGCAATTGTACGTGAGAGTACGGCAGTAAGCGAAACAGAGGTGGCCTTGATTTTTATTACGCGCTTGGAAAACACAAGTTTTTCATCTAATTTTGGCCGTGATTTTACCAACGAAATACGATAAAGATGAATCTGATAATTGCAGAAAAAGAGTTTCATTCCCGACTGTTTCTTGGGAGCGGAAAATTCGGATCGAACGAAATCATGTCTGCTGCCATTGATGCGTCGAATACGCAGATGGTAACCGTTGCCATGAAAAGGCTGGAAATGAACCGTCGCCATGACGACATGCTTGAACACATCCGGAAGCCTGGGATTTGGCTTTTACCGAATACTTCGGGGGTACGCAATGCCAAAGAAGCAGTTTTTGCGGCACAGTTGGCGCGTGATGCTTTTGAAACCCAATGGTTGAAACTGGAAATCCATCCCGACCCGCGCTATCTGCTTCCCGATCCGGTGGAAACGTTAAAAGCGACGGAAACATTGTCGAAACTCGGATTTGTTGTTTTGCCGTACATTCAGGCTGATCCCGTGTTGTGCAAGCTGTTGGAAGACGCGGGCGCGGCAACGGTAATGCCGCTGGGAGCGCCCATAGGCACTAACAAAGGACTGCGGACGCGCGACCTGCTCGAAATCATTATCGAACAGAGCAAAGTGCCGGTAGTGATTGATGCGGGTATCGGAGCGCCTTCTCATGCGGCGGAAGCAATGGAATTAGGCGCTGACGCCGTATTGGTGAATACCGCCATTGCGGTGGCAGGTGATCCCGTCCGTATGGCAACAGCTTTCCGCTGGGCTGTAGAAAGCGGACGCATGGCCTATGAAGCCCGCTTAGCGGCCCCTGTCAAAACAGCAACTGCCAGCAGCCCGTTGACGTCGTTTTTGAATGAGTGAAAAGGCTGTTGTTGCCTATAATGTTATATGTTCAATGCTTATTCTTCTACTTTCAGTTCCCGTTTGTAATCGCTGATGAAGCCGAACGAATTGTCGTCAATTCTGATTTCTTCGCGTGTTACGTGTCCCAATGTCATGAAAGGAATGTTGGCGGTCATCATAAAGTCAATAAAGTCGGCTTCGCGCGTGGTGGCTACACTCACCACGATACGTGACGGCGTTTCGCCAAACAGAAAAGCCTCTTTGCTGATTTCTTCGTCTTCCGTAATGTCGAATCCGAATCCGCGCACCATCGCCGATTCGATCAGCGACATGAACAGCCCGCCCCGCGTGACGGAGTGGGCAGACTTGACTAATTTCCGCGCAATGACCTGTTTCATTACCTGCAACAGTTTTGCTTCGGCTTTTATGTCTATGGCGGGCGGAAGAGCGTCTTCTTTATGGCAACAAACCCGCATATATTCGGAATCATGCTGTTGATCGCCTGTTTTGCCTATCAGGTAAATCATGTCGCCTTTTCCCTTAAATGAAATTGTCATTTGCCGGTGCTTGTCGTCCAGAAAGGCAATACATCCCAGTGAGATATTTATACATGGCGGTTCATCGGAAGAAATACAGGCTGTATGGATATTCGACGAGGCTATTCCGAGCCGGCGACAGGAGTCGGCAATGTCACGGCGGATGTGCAATACCGTATTTTTGTAATGGTTTTCGTCGTTGCACTTCAGTGTCAAACAGCCTGTTATTGCCAGCGGTTCTCCGCCGGAACAAACGGTTTTGCGTACTATTTCCGCTACCAGCAAGGGCGCCGTTTCTGCATATTCTTCCATTGAAAAAAGATTGGCGCCAAAAGCGACGGCAAGCGCATAGCGAGTTCCCTTGATTTGCATCACCGGCGAAGAGGAAATGAAATTGGTGGAAAGATTGTTAGTGCCGACAGTGCTGTCGAAACGGTCAAAGAACCATTGGCGCGACATCAGGTTGGGCGAACGTGTCAGAGATAGAGCGGTATTCCTGCAATTGTCGGTTTTGGGGAATGCAGGCGGTACGAGGGGCGGCAGATGGACGGTGCGAGAAGTTGCTTCGCTGTGGCTGTGTACGTCTGTGGATGTCCTGAGTATTTCGCCTGTCCATTCGGCGATGACGGTTTGCCGGCAGTTTACGGTAAGTTTGTTTTCATCGGTTACCGTCCCTATGTGGAGCCACTGTTTGTCCCATTTGCGGCATATCCGTTCCATGTCGCTATGGCTGTCGTCATTTACGGTCACTATCAGTTTGTCCGGTTCATATTGCAATAGTTTTGGAAATTCGGAAGGCGATTTAATCATGTTTTCCGCATGGAACAGGATCCCGCTGTTCCCGTTGGCTACCATATCGGAGCAGGCGCCGAGTATCCCGTTTTTTCCAACGGATTGCACCGCTTTTATCAGACCTTCGTCGTGCAAGTCGCAGATGAGTTCATAAGTGGTTCTGGATGCAAAGATTCCCGTCTTTCCACCGTATGCGCTCAACAGGTACACTTTGTTTCCTTCGTTGCAGGCCGAATGCAGTTGCAATGCGCGGTCGATAATGCCGATAGCGAATAAATCAACGCAAGTCCCCTTTGTTTTACGAAAACATACGTCGCCGCCTACTACCGGTACTCCGTAAATGTTGGCAGGCGAGGCGATCGAATGAACGGTTGCTTTTACTTCCGGCTGTTCCGGGTGGGCGGTATCATTCAGCGACATTGTCAGCAAAGCGGCTAATGGCTGTGAACCGTGTACAAACAAGTCCTGATAGGCTTTTCCAAACGCAGATTCGGGCGCTGTAGCCGACGAAAGGTCTACCGGCAAGGTACGGAACACGCAACTGTAGTCCTCATTGAGTTCGACAATACCTGCATGCTCTGTTGTTTCCGGTATAAACGGGTTATCGCTGCCGTTTGTCACTGTATCCCGCGCATCCTCCGCACTTTCCCACAAGCGCTCTATCAGTTCCCTCTCCCAACGGTTGAGGTCTCTGCCGGCAATACCTTGCACGTAAGCAAATGCGTCATTTTTACCGTTTCGAAACGGTTGATTGTGCTTATCCATGACCGTTATGTTTATAATTTCCGACAAAATTACATAAAAAACTCAGATATTCCAAACGCATGAAATGAAAAAACGTTTTTTTACAGGGGAAAGATGGTTAATTCTTTTTTTGAGGTGCTATGAAAAACAATTCTTCTGACCTCCACTATAGCGCGAAGGCGCGAAGGCACGAAGGTACGAAGGTACGAAGGTACGAAGGTACGAAGGTAGCGAAAGGCTTTCACCTGAAAGCGCGAAAGCCATCCTTTGAAGAATGTGGAACGTCCTGTAAGGACTTGATTTTCATAACCGCCGGTCGCTGACCGGCGGAAAGGAGGCCTCCCTCAGCAGTGCGGCTGCCTGAATTGAAAATCGACGCAGTCAACGGCAGGACAAATACTGCCTTTCAGGCAGAAGAAGCTATGGAGAGGCTTCCGCAGGTCGTTGACCTGCGGTTATGAAAGTTACGTCCTTTCAGGACTTTTAAGAGGGATGGGAAGAAAGCGGGAAACAAAACACGAATGGAACAGTCTACTGACCAATAGCACCTCAAAAAAAGAATTAACCAAAAAAATGGCTAAATCTTTTTTTGAGACGCTATGAAAAATAATTCTTCTGACCTCCGCAAAAGCGCGAAAACGGTAAGGCAAGGCATGCCTTGCACGAAGGCACGAAGGCGCGAAGGCGCGAAAGTGTGAAAGGCGCTATCAAAGTTATGAAGCAAGAATATGTACAGTCTGTGGGATTTGTTAATGTTATAATGCAGAATATAAACAACCTGCGGCAAATTAACAAGTAATGTCCCCAGTGTTTTCAAGTGAAAGCCTTTCTCCTCTACGTTCGCGCCTTCGCCCCTGACTAAAGCGGGAAACAAAACACGGATGGAACAAACCATGGACTGATAACGCCTTAAAAAAGAATGATCCGGAATCATAGATATTATCAATAAAGACATTGATAATATCAGTTTGAAAAATACTTTATAAAGAGGTATATTTGTATAAATTTTAAAAATAGAAATTATGAAAACATGTAATATTCAGAATAATTTTATTTCGTCGTGTGCGTTAATATGTTTCTCGCTCACTGCTGCGGGCAATCCTCCCGTATTTAAGCAATATCCGTTGCCGTATGCCTATAATGCGCTGGAGCCGTATATTGATGCGTTGACCATGGAGATTCATTATTCGCGTCACCATGCCGCCTATGCCAAGAATTTCAACGAGGCGGTGCAGTCGCTTTCCAATGTTCCTTCCGGCATTGAGGAGATCATGAAAAATATCTCGAAATATCCGGTAGCTGTCCGCAATAATGGCGGGGGATACTATAACCACAATCTGTACTGGGAGATCATGACGCCCAAGGGCGGCGGCGTTCCTGCCGGAAAAGTGGCGGAAGCCATACGGCAAAACTTCGGTTCGTTCGAAGCTTTTAAAGAAATCTTCTCGAAAGCCGCTTCCACCCGTTTCGGTTCGGGATGGGTATGGCTGGTTTCCAAAAAGGGAAAATTGACGGTTAGCTCTACTCCCAATCAGGATAATCCGCTGATGGACATTGCCGAAGTACAGGGAACGCCTGTCCTGTGCATTGATGTGTGGGAACATGCTTATTACCTGAAGTATCAGAACAAACGTCCGGATTATATTCAGGCTTTTTGGAATGTCATCAACTGGAAGAAAGTCAATGAACTGTACGAAAAAAGTTTATAAACTTTCGGATTGTGCAACAACCTGTCGCCGGAGGACGAAACGCCTGTCGGCGGCGGGTTGATTTTCAAACGGAACGGCGATTACGCTCTTAAAGAAGCGTGCTCCGCTTTCCATACGAATTTCACAGAGAGGAACACGGAGAAACACAGCGTTGCGCGTTGAAATACGATAGAGGCTTGCCCTCTTCCATCGACAAAACTTTGTGTTACTTCGTGTTTTTGGTACAATACAACATTGAGTTACACCGTGCGATTATGCGTTTTTTACAATGCGACATGAAAATCCCGTAAAGTCGTTCGTAACTCTTTGCAGCCTGAAAAATTCGCCGAATCACTTTTCTGCGCTTTCGATAGCCTGCAAACAGTTGCCCATATTTGTTCGGAAGCGATGGCAAGGCTTGCAAGCGTGTTCGAAAAGAAAAGTCGTCCGCAAAGCAGCCTTGCAAACGGCATGGAAAAGTTGTTCGGCAGTCATGGCAACGCAAAGATGCGGCCTGCAAAATTTTTCGCGACTCTTTGTAACGACATCGCTGTCCCGAAAAGAATGGCGAGCCTGCGTGCAAGCCTGCATTCACTGCTCCACGACTTCGGCGCTCTTTTTCTTCGAGATGAAAGTGATATTCTTTAATGTTTTGCAAGAAAATTTTATCCGTCCGTATGCAATATCAATTATTTGATATATATTTGCATTGGTATCCAAATCACGTTAATAACGATGCAAAAGACATACATTCAGCGCATTGCCGGTTATTTGTTCATCCGTTGCATCTTAACAATATGCATGGTTGCAGTTATGTATTCCTGCGCGAGTAACAGAAATGTTTCCAAAACAAAAAAACCGGTGCTATATAATCCGGCTACCACTTCTTTGCATCCGAAAGTAGGGGTTTTCCATGTTTCCGACACCGAGTCGCAGATGTTCATTTCGTTAAACACCAACGAATTGATCGTAAACGAGGCTAATGCAGAGAGAACGCCTCAAGCCGAAATCAAAATACATTATCAACTTTTTGACTGTACCGAAACCGAAAATAATAAAATTATCAGCGACAGCGCTACATTTATTAATTCGGTGAAAGTGAAAGCCCAGCAAAAACTGCTTGTATTTCCCATTATGTTTCCGGCAATGCAGGAGCGCCGTTATATGTTGATGATACAGGTGAACGACCTGCTCAGACGCAATTATGTCCGGCAATTTCTTACAGTAGACAAGACGAGTAAATATTCCGAACAGAACTTCAGGCTGACCTATCTCAACGGTTCGCCGAAACTGGAAAAAACCGTCAATGAAAACGATGTTTTCAGAATCATATACCAGCGCAACGCTATCGACCGTATTTTTATCAAATATATGGCTGCCGCCGGTCCTGTCGCTACCTCTCCCCTGGCGAGCATATCGGCGCCGGAACTCGTCTTCAAAGCGGATTCCGTGTGGGAACAGCCCTACAACCCCACCACCAATTTCATGTTCGGCTATGAGGGATTTTATCTGATCCAGACGGACACCATACCTCAGGAAGGATTGCTGCTGATGAATTTCGGAACGTCTTTTCCTAAGGAAAACCGTACGGTACAATTGATAGAACCCATCAAATATTTCCTGAACCAGTCGGAATATCAGAATTTGGAACAAGCCGGAACTCCCAAAAAGATGATGGACAACTTCTGGCTGACGACGACCGGCAGCACGGACAAGGCACGAATGCTCATCCGGGTGTTTTACACTCGGATGTCCTATGCCAATCAGTATTTTACCGACGTGAAGGAAGGATGGAAAACCGATCGCGGAATAGTATACATGGTGTATGGCCTGCCCGACAACGTGCTGAAAAGTTCCGATTCGGAAACATGGGAATATACCCGCAATCGTTCCAAATCGGTCACGTTCACATTCGATAAAAAAGAAACTCCCTACTGTTCCGACCACTACGTTCTGAGAAGAGGCGACCCTCAATCAACCTATTGGGCTGTGGCAGTCGATTCATGGAGAAAAGGAAGAGTGTTCAACATTAACGACATTGACGAATGAATCCGACAGGCGCACAAATGATTTTCGGCTTGCATCCTGTGATAGAAGCCGTTGAAGCCGGCAGGGAAATCAACAAAGTACTGTTGAGAAAAGGGCTTGAAGGAGAATCGTACAAGCGGCTATTGACATTGCTGTACCGGCATGATATCCCCGTACAAATGGTGCCCGGGGAAAAACTGGACAGGGTCACCCGCAAGAACCACCAGGGCGTGATCGCCTACCTGTCGCCGGTAGAATATGCGCAGTTGGAACAACTCATCCCAATGCTTTTCGAGAACGGAGTAAATCCGTTTATCGTAGCCTGCGACAGCATTACCGATACAAGAAACGTTGGCGCCATTGCCCGTTCGGCGGTATGTGCAGGCGCACATGCCCTGTTGATACCCGTCAAAGGCACAGCCATGATAAGCGCCGACACTGTGAAAACATCCGCCGGAGCGTTGCATCATTTGGCCGTTTGCCGTACCGGTCACTTGAAATCAGCCCTTCTATATTTGAAAAACAGCGGATTGAAACTGATCGCCGCTACAGAAAAAGCTTCCGCCATATACCACCGGACAGACCTCACCGGCCCGGCCGTTCTGTTGCTGGGCGCGGAAGACACGGGCATTTCCCCCGCATACCTGTCTTTAGCCGACGTCGTGGTAAAAATTCCCCTGCAAGGGAAAATAGAATCGTTGAATGTGTCGGCAGCGGCGGCCATACTGATGTTTGAGATGGTCAGGCAAAATACCGCCGCCATTTGAAAAGAAAAAAGCAATTGCAGAAAAGAATTGCGGAAATAATGATTACCTTTGTCGCAAAATTCGGAAAGCTGCCAGAGAGGTCGATCGGGCCGCACTCGAAATGCGGTGTACGGGTAACCGTACCGGGGGTTCGAATCCCTCGCTTTCCGCTGACAGGTAACAAACGATATTGAACAGGACATTTCAAACGGTGCCACTGGCCTTCAGCATCATGGCAAAACCCGTGGGGCCGGTATGCAATCTGAATTGCAGTTATTGCTACTATCTTGAAAAGGACAAACTTTACGGAAAAACGTCCCGTTTCAAGATGGACGAGAAACTGTTGGAAAAGTTTATCAGCGAATACATCGCGGCGCAAAACGTGCCGGTCATTCAGTTTATATGGCACGGGGGCGAGCCTGCCATGCTGGGAATGGATTATTTCCGTACCGTACTGAAATTACAGGCGCAACATCACCGCGGGAAAAGCATTGAAAACGTGTTACAAACCAATGGAACGCTGCTCAACGACGAATGGTGCCGTTTCTTTGCCGCCCATCATTTTCTAATCGGTATTTCCATCGACGGCCCCGAACACATCCACGACCGTTACCGTACCGACAAGGCCGGTAAACCAACTTTCGCACGGGTAATGAAAGGATTGGAACTGCTGATAAAACACAAAGTGGAATTTAATACCATGTCGGTAGTAAACGACTATAATGCTCAATATCCGCTGGAAACCTACCGATTTCTGAAATCAACGGGCAGTAAGTACATGCAGTTTTCACCTGTTGTAGAACGAATAGCCGGTCATCTTCTGCCGGAAGCGCTGCATCTGCTTGCCGGAAGCGACGCTACGCCGGGTTCGTTGGCGCCATGGTCGGTCAAAGCCCCGGACTACGGCAAGTTTCTGTGCGGCGTCTTTGACGATTGGGTATTGAACGACGTAGGAAGCTGTTTTGTCCCTACTTTCGACTCTATCCTTGCCAACTGGACGGGCAACATGACTTCCATCTGCGTACATGCCGAAACCTGCGGTCATGCCGGCGCTATCGAACACAACGGAGACGTATATGCCTGCGATCATTACGTCTTTCCGGAATACCGGCTGGGCAACATTCGTAACGAGGCGCTGGTTGCCATGATGTATTCGCCGCAACAACTCCGTTTTGGCAGGGACAAACGCGATGCTCTCCCGCAACAATGCAAGAATTGCGAATTTCTGTTTGCCTGCAACGGCGAATGCCCCAAAAACAGGATTATCCAAACAACTACCGGTGAACCGGGGCTGAACTACCTGTGCGAAGGCTTGCAATACTTCTTCCGACATGTCAGCCCCTACATGGATTTCATGGCGGAAGAACTCGCCAACGAACGCCCGCCCTCCAATGTGATGACGATGGCACGCGAACGGCTCAAACAACAACCGGTATCCAAAAAACAGCCGCCGCCGGCGCAGCAACGCTCTACTATCCGTCCTAATGACGCATGTCCGTGCGGAAGCGGGAAAAAATACAAAAACTGCTGCCGAAATAAAGTTAAAAGTTAAAACCAGAAACGATGAAAGCATTAGGAAAGAAAACTCAATATGTCTTCGGTTATGATCCTTCCCTGTTGGAAACCTTCGCCAATTCCCACCCGGACAACGACTATTGGGTACGGTTCAACTGTCTGGAATTTACCAGCCTGTGCCCTGTCACTTCCCAGCCCGATTTTGCTACCGTCTATATCCGTTATATCCCCGGACTGCAAATGGTAGAGAGCAAAAGCCTCAAACTGTACCTGTTCGGTTTCCGCAATCATGGCGCTTTCCACGAGGATTGCGTAAACATCATCATGAAAGATCTGGTGCGGCTAATGGAACCGAAATATATTGAAGTGTCCGGCGTGTTCAATGTCCGTGGAGGCATCAGTATTTACCCCTGGTGCAACCACGCCTGCAACGAACCGCCTTACAGGGAAATAGCCAAATACCGCCTGATGAACTATGATCTTATGCCTCACAGGGCGCAAATTTGTGAGCAGACGGCTTTCGATCCACCGGAAAAATGACTGTTTTGTGGTAATTCTTTTTTTGACCACTATAGCACGAATGTAGAGGCGAAAGGTTTTCGCGCTTTCAGGCGAAAGCCATCCGCTTTGGAGAATGCGGAACGTCCTGAAAGGACGTAACTTTCATAACCGCAGGTCAACGACCTGCGGAAGCCTATCCATAACTTCTTCTGCCTGAAAGGCAGTATTTGTCTTGCCTTTCAGGCAGCCGCACTGCTGCGGGAGGCCTC
>JAIRLS010000076.1 GCA_031259205.1 Bacteroidales bacterium
GCACCCGAATTTCTTCTTCGGATAAATTCAGTTGAATAAGCATACCTTGCATTACTGAGGGGTTTTGCAAAGATGCTTATTCTTTTTCTAATGCACAATACTATACCGCGTAAAGTATAAAATTCGCAATCAAAAAATTTGATTTGGATTTGGGCTAAATCTTTTATTGAGGTGCTATGAAAAAAAAATATAACTTTGCAATCAAAAAAACGAAAACCGAAAACGAAAAAAGACGAAATGAAAAATACGGAACAGCTTTTCCGGGATAATTTTGAGCACATCTATCTGTCCCGTTATCCAGGCATGGTACGTTTTGCGTGCGAATACGTTGTTTCCCGCGAAGATGCGGAAAATATTGTACAGGACGCCTTTGCCGAAATATGGGAAACGCGGAACGACTCCCTTTACCGGCTGAATCACCTGCTGGCGGTTCTTTTCACAAGCATCAGGAACAGATGCATCGACTTCATCCGCCATCAGATTGTCGTACGCGAGGCGGAAGACGTCATGCAGGAAACATTTCGCCGCGAGATGCAGATGAAATTCGACTCGCTCGAAGCGTTCGACCACGATCTGCTGCCGCCCGAAACAGACGTCGAAGACATGATTATGCGCGCCATCAACACGCTCCCCGAAAAATGCAGGGAAATCTTCGTGAAAAACAAACTCGAAGGAAAAAAACAGAAAGACATCGCCCGCGAAATGAACATCTCCGTCAATACCGTCGAAACGCAGATGAGCATCGCCTACCGCAAACTGAAACAGGAACTGAAAGACTGCCTGCCTCTGCTGCTGTTCATGCTTTATCTGTAACCGTACAGATGTACGGCGCTCGAAGCCCGGAACGCTTCAAAAAAGATTTAACTGTTTTTTTTTCGATCTCTTTTGGCGGATTGTCGTCCTTCATTCGTATATATATGGATAGATACAAAAAAATGGAGGAATCGGTAACAAAATATTTTCAGGGAGAACTCTCTCGAAACGAGCGTCTGGCGCTGTTACGCAGGATGGAGGACGATACGGCGTTGAAGGCGACGTTTGTCCGTCATCAGCAAATGCTGGCATTGCTGGCGCTTGTGCCGGTAGAAGGCGATGCGGAAAAAGCGCAGGTCGAATACAGGGCATTTATGGACAGGCGCAGGCGCAAGCTGACTGATCGGCGGCTGATGCGTATGCTCCGTTACGCTGCCGCCATCCTTTGTCTGACGATCGGGACATGGACTGCCGCATATCTTTATCTCTCGACGGATGAAGAAGCGGACGAAACCATGCAGACACTCTACGTTCCTGCCGGGCAACGGGTGAGCCTGACGCTGACGGACGGCACCGTCGTCTGGCTGAACGCCTGCACGAAACTTTCGTATCCCACCACGTTCCGCCGCGACGAACGGCGCGTCGTTCTCGAAGGCGAAGCCTGGTTCGACGTGGCCAAAGACGCAAAAAGACCGCTTATCGTATCCTCCGGCAACATGACCGTCAAGGCGCTGGGCACGTCGTTCAACATGTACTGCTATCCGGACGAAGCCGTCGGCCGCGTCAGTCTCGTAGAAGGCAGCCTGCAGGTATATACGCACGGAAAAGAAGCGTTGTCCGTACTGCTGCGGCCAAACGACGAAGCCACCGTCAGCGGAAACGGCATATCGGTGGCAGAAATTCCCGACCACAACTATTTCCTCTGGACAAAAGGCATTTACAGCTTCGAGAACGAAACTTTCGAAAACATACTGAAAAAGCTGGAACTCTATTACGACATACATATCGACGTGAATGACGCCGCCATGCTGCAATGGCGCTACACCGTCAAATTCCGCCAGCGCGACGGCATCCGCGAAATACTGCGCCTCATGCAGCAAATTCACAAATTCAAAATGACCGTCGACGAAGAAAACAATATGATAACAATAATAAAATAACATATCAAATTTTAATGTATTGTGCCTATGAAAAAAAACGTTAGAAAACAAAATGCCGCGACCGGCGAAGAAAACGCCTTGCCGCGACCGAATCAAACAAACACGTCAGCTTATTTACCAGTATTCACTTAAAAACAAACAAATGTATGAATCTTAAAAATTTATTTCGATTTTTTATTGTCAAAAACTCTTATCTTAAAGAATTACTCAGAGTCATGAAAACATCGGTTTTTCTATTATTTGCATGTTCGTTGCAGTTGATTGCGGAAAATCTGGACGCACAGACCGTCAAGATCCGGCTGGAAACGAACGACATTAGTGTTCGACAACTTATTTCGGTCATAGAAGATCAAACGGATTTTCTGGTACTGTTCCGAAATAACGATGTCGATATAGAGCGAATCGTCCACCTGAAAAACGAGTCCGGGAATCTGCTTGCATTCCTCGACGAAACCTTCCGGAATACGGACGTCAACTACGAATTTCAGAACAAGTACATTGTTCTTTCGAAACGGCAGTATGCCGCGCCGTACGACGGGTTGGCCGGGCTACAGCAGTCCGGCAAGCGAATCACCGGCACGGTCACCGACACCAAAGGCGAAACCATTATCGGTGCAAACGTCATCGAAAAAGGCACGACCAACGGCATTGTAACCGATCTGGACGGAAACTTCTCGCTGAACGTGGCCGACA
>JAIRLS010000212.1 GCA_031259205.1 Bacteroidales bacterium
TGCGCACGCTTTCTTCTCCCGCATATTTTGCGGAAAAGGGTACCAACGGGAATTTTCTGCTGAAACATTCCGTCGGCAGCCTGCCTCACAAGTCGGAAATGGACGTACCGCTCACTTACGCCGACTATTATTACATTGAGGCGCTGCTACGTTACAAATCCCTTCATAACGATATAAACTGTACTCGGCATAATTCTGTAAAGTGAGTCCAATAGAATAATATCACAAAATTACACCGCGCACGATATAAATAAATTAAGTATATCATGAAAAGAAAACTTTTAATTTTCTTATTTGCGCTGTCTTTTATGCAGATACAATCGTATTCGCAATCGTTTAAGATAGAGCAAATCGAACCTCATCCGCGCCTGTTCTTGAAAGCAGGCGAAGAGCAGCGGATAAAACAGGCCATTTCGGAAAATGATTACCTGAAACAGGTGCATGACGCCATCCTTGCGAAATGTGATGAACTGCTTACCACGCCTACGGTATCGCGCATACTGACGGGGCGCAGGACGAATGCAGGGTCGGTGCTTGACAGGATCTTCTGCCTGTCGTATGCCTTCCGAATGACTGGCAACGAGTCGTATAAAAACCGGGCAATTCAGGAAATGCTGGCACATGCCGCTTTTTCGGACTGGAATCCGAGTCATTTTCTGGATGTTGCGATGGCGACGGCATCGCTGTCCATTGGCTACGACTGGCTTTATCCGGTGATGAACGACCGGCAGAAAAGCGTCATCCGGCAAGCCATCGTTGAAAAAGGAATCCGGGACAGCGATAAATATTTCGGCTTTCATACCTCCCATAATAATTGGGGACAGGTGTGTAACGGAGGCATGGTACTGGGCGCATTGGCCGTTTATGAAGACGAAAAAGAATTGGCAGAAATGGTGATCCGGCGCGGCGTGGAAACGATTCGGCTGCCGTTGAAAGCCTATCAGCCAGATGGTGCTTACCCCGAAGGCGGCGGATACTGGGGCTACGGAACGGGCTACAATGTGATGATGAATGCGGCGCTGGAAAGTGCTCTCGGTTCGGACTTCGGTTTGCCGGAGAGTCCGGGCTTTAAGGAATCGGCGCGGTTTGTTCAATACTCAACCGGCACAAGCGGAAAGCTGTTTAACTTTTACGACAACAGCGAAGGGGTACACAGCGACATACCCATCCTGTACTGGTTTGCAAAAAAATATAACGACCCCGGTCTGCTGTACCTCGCTCAATCGGATGCTAAATCACAAGGCCGTATCAACTCCGATCCCCTTACATTGATATACGGTTCGCAGGTGGATTTTAGCCAAATAACGCCACCCCCGGGAAAAATGTGGGTGGGGCATGGCGAAACGCCGGTGATTCTTATTCGGACAAGCTGGAAAAACAGGGAAGGTCTGTATGTGGGCGTCAAAGGCGGAACGCCGTCTACCAGTCATGGACACATGGATATGGGGACTTTCGTTTTCGACGCATTGGGCGAACGCTGGGCGATGGATTTAGGCGCACAGAACTATCATGCCCTGGAATCCGCCGGAGTCGATTTGTGGAACATGGGGCAAAACAGCCAGCGCTGGGACGTATTCCGTTATTCCAACAAAGAGCACAGTACGCTTACCATCAACAATAAGCGCCAATCGGTAAAGGGCAAAGCGCCTATCACGGAAGTTTTTAATTCAGGCAAACGAATGGGCGGCCGGATAGACCTGTCGAGCCTTTATCAGGAAGACGTTTCAAAAGTAACGCGCGACGTGGAACTGCTCAACGAGCAATATCTGCAAGTAACGGATCACATTATCGCTTCCGATAACGCCGCACAGGTAACATGGACGCTGGTGACCCCGGCAGATGTTCAAAAAACAGGTGAAAACGAAATACGCTTGACCCAAAACGGCAAAACAGTCGTTTTATCCGTCAAATCACCGAAAAAGTTTGATTTGTCATTTGTTCCGGCTACTCCCGAAAGCGGACAGTACGGCGAACCGAATCCCGGCGTTACGTTTATCCGGCTGTCCTGTCAGGTAAATGCAAAAAGCCGTACCCAAATCCGGGTGCAGTTAAAACCGGTATTACCCCCGACCGGATTATGCGCAAGTCAGGAGGAAATCCGCGTCGCCGACAGCCGGACGCTTCTGTCGCGTCTGAATCTTGACTTCCCCGGGCTGGAACGGGTGAAAGCAACGGCAGGCAAACCCGAAATCGCTGTGAAAGAACTGTTGAGCTTTTTCCGAAATGGAGGTTCGGGCAAACATCCTTTGGATAAAAACACGAAAAACAGTTTGCGGGAAAAGTGCGCATCTCAAAAAGAGATAGAAACAGCCGACAATGCTTTAAAGCATGTTTTTACAGGACAGCCCGCCTATCCGTCTCACTTTTGCGGCGAAGATATCGACTGGTCGACAAGTCCCGTGCCGGATATGGAATGGGTATGGCAACTGAACCGAATGAATTTCTGGCTCTCTATGGGCAAAGCATACTGGCATACGGGCGATGAAAAATACGCCGAAGCCTGGGCGGAACAGTTGACGGACTGGGTACGGAAAAATCCTAACGACAAAGAACATCATTACGCATGGCGTTCTATTGAGGCAGGGATACGGGGATATCATTGGATGGAACTGTTTCAGCGTTTCATTGATTCGCCCTCGTTTACGCCGCAAGTCCTGACCGTTTTCCTGAACAGTTGTTACGACCACGCCTCGTACCTGATGAGCAAATACAGTACTCGCAGCAACTGGGGATTGATGGAAGCCGAAGGAATGGCGTTTATTGCGATTATTTTTCCGCAGTTTAAAGATGCCGAAACATGGCGGACGGAAGCAATCAGGCGTTTAAACGCCGAAACGACTTTGCAGGTTTATCCCGACGGTTTTCAGCGCGAACTGTCGCTGGGCTATCATACGGGATGTATTTCGTGGTTTATGCGCACATACGAGTTGGCGCAACTCAATGGAATAAAGAATGTTTTCCCGGATGAATATCTTCGGACTGTCGAAAAGATGTGCGAGGTGGTGATGAAAGTCACTCTTCCGGACGGCACCCATGCTCAATTTGGAGACGACTGGCAAGGAACACCCGGTCAACATAAACAAAATTTCCTCCGGTGGGCGGAATTATTCGGACGGGAGGATTTCCTTTATCTTGCTACCGATGGTGAAAAAGGCGTCCCGCCTGCTCAAACGGCTTTTGCATTGCCCGAAAGCGGAATCTATTCCACGCGAAGCGGTTGGGATAAAAACGCGGTGTGTATGGTGTTGAAATGCGGACCCGATGGCGGAGGACATTCTCAACCCGACAACGGAACATTTGACGTGTATGCGGGCGGACGTAACCTGA
>JAIRLS010000253.1 GCA_031259205.1 Bacteroidales bacterium
CGGAACAGTGTCGAATTTTACTTGGCGCTCAAACGGTTTCAGATTCCTGCCGCCCTGTATATCATTCCATCCGGAGGACACGGGTGGGGTACCCATCCTTCCCACCATTGCTATCAGGCCTGGAGCGTCCCCCTGGAAAACTGGTTGAAGTATGCCTTTCTGTATTCGCCGGAATAATAATCGACAGCAAGCCGCGATATGACTTTTGGGCTAAATCTTTTTTGGGGGGAGGGAATAATTCTTCCGCTCTCACTCTCTTCCGGCGCCGGTTTCAAAAGCCATCCGCTTTAGAGATCACGGAATGTCCCGCGGAAACATCGTTGTGTTGCTTCTTCGACTTCGTGTTTTTTTTAACCACAAAGGGCGCGAAGTTTCACGAAGTTTTTTTGTCTTCATCTGCGCAAATCCGTGCCGTCTGTGGACGGTTTTCCCCGCCGTCAGGCCTTTGTGTGGGCAAAATATATTTCGCCGCTTCTGCGATTTTGTGGTTAAAACACGTCCCGCCGGGACTTTTGAGATAGATTCGGAAAGCGGAAAGCGGAAAACAAAACACGGAACAGGCCATAGACTGATAGCGCCTCAAAAAAAAAGATTTACCCACTGTTGGGTATATTTTATCGATTTCATTTATATTTGTAAATTGAAAAATTAAGTTTTATACGGTTCATAAAAACAGTAACAGTTTGATAGAAAGTATTATACGAGGTATTCTCGAAAAGAAAGGTCATGAAATAGTATGCATAGATTTATCCCAGGTGGAAAATGCTGCCTGCAATTTTTTTGTGATTTGCCATGGAGAATCGAACACACAGGTGAACGCTATTGCCGAATCTGTTGAAAAAGAAACCACCAGGGAGTTGAATCTACGCCCGTATACGGTAGAAGGAGCCGGCAATGCCGAATGGGTATTATTGGATTACGGTAATGCGGTGGTTCACATTTTCCAAAAGCCTTTCAGATGGCGTTACAAGTTGGAAGAACTGTGGGGTGACGGTAGAGTCACCTATATTAACGAATTAGATTTTGAATGTAAAAATGAACAATTCACCTCAAAACAATAACCCCTTGCCGGGCGGAAACAATCGTCCGAATGATCCGTCCAGACGTCCGAAAATCGGTATTTATTGGCTATATATTGCACTGTTTGCGACATTCATCGGTATGCAGTTCATTCACTTCGGCGGACAGAAAACCCCCATCAGTTGGATCACTTTTAAAAAAGAGATACTTCAGGCCGGCGATGTGGAAAAGATAGTGATCGTCAACCAAAAAGAAGCCGATATTTACGTCCGTCAGGACAGAATCAAAAGCAGCAAATATCACAAATACTTCAAGGAAGGCGAAGATCCGCCGGCGCCGCAGTTCAACATGAACATCGGCTCGTTGGATATTTTTATGAAGCAGTTGGAGGACGCCCAGGCCGACGTGCCGGAAGAAATGCGTGTCTCTCCGGAGTATGAGGAAAGAAAAGACTTTTTTGGCGATATGCTGAGTTGGATACTGCCGCTGATACTGATTATTGTGATTTGGATGTTTGTCTTTCGCAGGATGTCGGGAGGAGGCGTAGGCGGTATTTTCAACGTAGGAAAATCGCGGGCACAAATTTTCGACAAGGAAAAAATATCGGTAAAGATTGATTTTAAAGACGTTGCCGGATTGGAAGAAGCGAAAGTGGAAGTGAAGGAAATAGTAGATTTTCTAAAAAATCCCAAGAAATATACCGATTTGGGAGGTAAAATCCCCAAAGGCGCTTTACTGGTGGGACCTCCGGGAACGGGAAAAACGCTGCTCGCCAAGGCGGTTGCCGGCGAAGCCAACGTACCGTTCTTTTCCCTGTCAGGCTCTGACTTTGTAGAGATGTTCGTCGGCGTAGGAGCGTCGCGGGTAAGAGATCTGTTCAAACAGGCCAAAGAAAAAGCGCCCTGCATCATTTTCATTGATGAAATCGACGCTATAGGTCGCGCAAGAGGCAAAAGCCCTAATTTCGGCGCCAATGACGAACGCGAAAACACCTTAAACCAATTGCTTACAGAAATGGATGGTTTCGGTTCCAACGTAGGCATTATCATTCTGGCAGCCACTAATCGTGCGGATATTCTCGACAAGGCGCTGCTTCGCGCCGGACGGTTCGACCGTCAGGTTCACGTAGAACTGCCCGACCTGAATGAACGAAAAGAAATCTTTCAGGTACACTTGCGCCCGTTAAAAATCGAATCCGGTCTGGATACCGACTTCCTGTCCAAACAAACGCCCGGATTTTCGGGAGCCGACATTGCCAACGTATGCAATGAAGCAGCGCTGATCGCAGCCCGCAAAAACAAGCAAAGCGTCGAAAAACAGGACTTTTTGGATGCTGTCGACCGGATTGTGGGCGGACTGGAACGGAAAAACAAAATCATCACCTCGCAGGAAAAACGTACCATCGCCTACCACGAAGCCGGACACGCCACAGTGAGCTGGATGCTCGAACACGCCTCGCCCCTGCTGAAAGTAACGATCATTCCCCGCGGACGTGCGCTGGGCGCCGCCTGGTACCAGCCGGAAGAACGCCAAATCACCACTGTAGAACAACTCTTCGACGAAATGTGCGCCACCCTGGGCGGACGAGCATCGGAAGATTTGACTTTCCACACCATCTCAACCGGCGCGCTGAACGACCTCGAACGGGTTACCAAACAGGCCTACGCAATGGTGAGCTATTACGGAATGGGACAACAATTGGGCAACATGAGCTTCTACGATTCGTCGGGACAATCGGAATACGCTTTTACCAAACCCTACAGCGACAAAACATCGGAATCCATAGACAAAGAAGCCTTTGACCTCGTAAACAGGGCTTATCAAAGAGCCAAAGACATCCTTGTCAAGCACCAGGACGGCTTAAAACAATTAGCCGAACTCCTGTTGGAAAAAGAAGTTATCTTTGTGGAAGACCTTGAAAAAATCTTCGGCGAAAGACCGTTTAAAAAAGAAACAGGGAAAAACGCCGAACAGCAAGCTCCTCCCAATAACCTAAATTGACATTAATAACGATAAATGAAAGATTGGAAATGTATTTATTCGACCGAACAACGGTATCGCGCAGACATCGTGAAAGCGCTGCTTGCCGGTGAAGACATTGAAGCCGTCATTCTGGATAAAAAAGACTCTTCCTACACCGTTTTCG
>JAIRLS010000274.1 GCA_031259205.1 Bacteroidales bacterium
CGAGGATAAGAGAGAATTGATGAAACTCATGGTAATATCTTAATTTTATAGAGATATAAAACTGCAAAATTACATGAAAAATTCAGATTCTCCAAACGCATAAAAGTTTTTTTAACCACGAAGGCGCGAATGTAGAGACGCACGGCGTGCGTCTGAAAGCACGGCGTGCGCCTGAAAGCACGAATGTAGAGGCGAAAGCCTCTCCCGTCAGGCCTTTGTGTTACTTTGTGTTCCTTCTGCGACTTTGTGGTTAAATAAAGTCCCTCCGGGACGCTCATTCAAATCATTCAAATCACTCAAATCACATAAATCACAGTTCAGACTCTCTGGCCTTTGTGCCACTTCTTCGACTTCGTGGTTAAAAACGAAAACTTTTCGTCGCTTCTTCTCGCTTTCGTGGAGGTTAGAAGAATTGTTTTTCATAGCGCCTCAAGAAAAGAATTAACCTTTGATTCGACAAACAGCCGACAAAAAATTCCGGGGACACAAACGATTTTTTGCCATCACACGCTTTTCAATAATCCGATTATCGATAATATATCCATATCGCTATTCGTTTAATGATCTCGTTTCCTCTTATTTTGGGGGTGATTTTGGCCAAGTTGGGTTAACAGGTAGATGATATGAAAAAATAGTATTATATTTGCGCTTTCATAGGAAATCATGAAAATAGCAATTGTAGGCGTTAGTGGCGCTGTGGGGCAGGAGTTTCTCAAAGTGCTGGAACAAAGATTATTTCCACTTGACGAATTGTATTTGTTCGGTTCCGAAAGAAGCGCCGGAACAAGTTACCGTTTTATGGATAAGGAAATAATGGTCAAAGAATTGAAGGACAACGACGATTTCAAAGGAATAGACATGGCTTTGGTTTCCGCAGGAGCAGGGGTTTCCCGTGCCTATGCCCATGCTATTACCCGCTACGGTACAGTGATGATTGATAATTCCAGCGCCTTCCGTATGGACGTCGATGTGCCGCTGGTGGTTCCGGAGGTCAACCCCGATGACTGCAAAAACCGTCCCCGCCATATTATCGCTAATCCCAACTGTTCTACCATCATTATGGTGGTGGCGCTGAAACCCATTCACGATCTTTCTCCCATCAGGAATGTACGGGTGGCCACTTATCAGGCGGCCAGCGGAGCAGGAGCCGCCGCAATGGAAGAGTTGAAAACACAAACGTTACAGGCATTGAACAACGAACCGGTAGTAACGCATAAATTCAAATACCCTTTGGCCTTCAATCTGATCCCCCATATTGACGTCTTTACGGACAATGACTATACGAAGGAAGAAATGAAAATGTACCACGAAACACGGAAAATAATGCACGCCGACATCGCCGTGAGTGCCTCCGCCATTCGTGTGCCGGTGTTAAGGGCGCATTCGGAAGCCGTGTGGGTGGAAACCGCTACCCCTTTGGACGTTTCCGCCGTACGCGACGCTTTACAACATGCCCGCGGCGTGGTAGTTTGCGACAATCCTGCCGAATACGAGTATCCCATGCCCCTGTACGCCGCCGGTAACGATCCCGTGCTGGTAGGCCGCATCAGAAAAGACTTAGTGACGCCCAATGGCGTCCATTTCTGGTGTTCGGGCGACCAGATCCGCAAAGGAGCAGCCCTCAACGCGGTACAGATAGCTGAGTATATCCTCAAAAACAGATAACCGGAACAAAAATTAAATCTTAAATAACAATGTATATGAAAAAACAGATGATGATGATAGTGGTTGCAGCGACATGCGCAACGACGGTATTTGCACAGTTGACGGTATTAGACCGTTATACCATACCGCTCAACAAAAAAGGAGCGACTGTCGGTAAACTTGTTGTGCCTGATGGACGGAAGTCCGTTCTGGTAAAAGACGAAGCAGGTATTTTTGTCTTGAACGAAGGCGTTCTGTCATTGAAAAAAAACGTTTCCGTTGCGCCCGGCACGCCTTTTAGTTACGTTGTTACCATACAGTGCGGTAACGAGATAAAAAGTTTTGAATTAGTAAAGGACGAATTTGTTCACAACAAAGTGATCGCTCACCGGGGAGCATGGAAACACCACGGCGTTCATCAAAATTCAACAGGTTCGTTACGGCACGCAATAGACCTCGGCTGCGAAGGATCCGAATTTGACGTCTGGCTAACAAAAGACGGAAAAGTGGCGCTCAACCACGACAACGACCTTGACGGCATGATTGTGGAAAAATCGGATCTGGCGCGATTGCGCACCATACCGCTGGAAAACGGGGAAGTGATTCCCACGCTGGAAGATTACATCGCCCTTATCAAAACGCAAAACAAAACACGGCTGGTGCTGGAGTTCAAATCCAACAAAAACGGCAGAGCGATCGCCCTGACCGATTCGGCAGTGAATATTGTACACCGCCTCAAAGCGCAGGCATGGGTAGATTATATCAGTTTCGACTATGCTGCCGTCAAAAGGGTTAGGGAGCTGGACCCTACCGCGCATATTGCCTACCTGACCGACGACGTGCCAATGGACCTGCTCAAAGCCGACGGTATCAGCGGGATCGACTATCACTACTCGCTGTTTGAAAAATTGCCGAAGTTGTACGAACGCGCACGAATGCTGGGACTGACTATCAACGTGTGGACGGTAAACGACGAACAGCGGATGAAAACATTTCTGGAAATGAACGTGGACTTTATCACTACCGACGAACCGGCGCTCATGCTGCAACTTATCGGGAAATAACCTCCAACCGGAAAAACGCTTATCAATTATCGCATTGCCGGCATTATCGACAGGGATAGACGCTCAAATACAGTCGGGCAGTTTCCGGTAGGTTTGTCCTGCCCGTCGGACGGGGTGAGGATTGGTAAAACCGGATGGACGGCACGGTTTTCAGGAAAAAATGCAAGGCGGATTTTTCCTGTTTCAGGTCGAAATGGAACGCATCAGTAAAACCCGCTAAAATACGGCGAGGAAATTTTTGTGCCTTTGTGCGTGTAATCCGAAAATTTCATTTTACCTTTGCGTATGGATGTAAAAATGAAAAACAAACGAATCACCCTGAATTGCA
>JAIRLS010000317.1 GCA_031259205.1 Bacteroidales bacterium
GGGAATGTTGCGGTCGGCATTACAGGCGTCGCATGCGCGGCAGGGGAAAGAAAACGGAAAACGCCCTCCCCGCACAACGCGGGACAGAAGGGATAGAGGTGGCTGTAACTTACTGAAACACAGGGATTTACCCCCCCCCCCCTGCAAATCGGGCGGCGGGAGCGGCGTCGGCGGCCTTCCTGCAAAGGAGGAACGCAAGTTTGTCGATGTTATTTATTCCTCGCATGTCAAAAATGACAGATGAATTTATTGCAGGCAAAGATAATGTTTATTTTTTTATCAGAGAAAAAAATTGTTTTTTTTTTCATCGTAAGTCATAAGTCATAAGTCGCGAATGTAGAGACGCACGGCGTGCGTCTGAATGTAGGGGCGCACGGCGTGCGCCCGAATGTAGAGACGCACGCCGTGCGCCCGAATGTAGAGACGCACGGCGTGCGTCTGAATGTAGAGACGCACGGCGTGCGCCTGAATGTAGAGACGCACGGCGTGCGCCTGAATGTAGAGACGCACGGCGTGCGTCTGAATGTAGAGACGCACGGCGTGCGTCTGAAAAGCCAATGCGGAATGTCCTTACAGGACTTTTAAGAAAGATTGGGAAAAAACGGGAAACAAAATCCGTCTGGAACAGTCCATTGACCGATAGCGTCTCAAAAAAAGACGTAGCCAAATTACTTTTTTCCTGTTAAATTCCTTATTGAATTGAAAAAAAAATTATTTTTGCAAAAACAATCAAGTATGTTCTCATCCGATACCTATCAAAAAAGACGAGCGGCATTGCGCGAAACGATGTCTTCCGGCGCGGCGGTTTTCCTCGGGCACAGGGATTCGCCGTTCAATTATGCCGCCAACTGTTACCCTTTCCGGCAAGACAGTTCGTTCCTGTATTTTTTTGGCCTTAACGAGCCGGATTGGGCGGCCATCCTCGATTTCGACGAAGGCAGGGAATACCTGTTCGGAAACGACACCACTATGGACGACATTATCTGGATGGGAGAGCAGCCGTCTGTCGCGACCAAAGCCGCGTCTGTCGGAATCAACGAGAGTTTTCCCTGTGCAACGCTTCCGGATATACTCGGAAAAATCAGGCAATCGGGACGCGCCATCCATTTCCTTCCGCCATATCGAGGGGAAACGAAACTGGAACTGTTCAAACTGCTGGGCATACCTCCCGACGAACAGAAGGAAAAAGCCTCCGAAAGCCTCATCCGCGCGGTGGTACGCCTGCGATCGGTGAAAGAAGCGCAGGAAATCGCCCAAATCGAGCAGGCAATCGAAACCACCTGTCAAATGCACACCTGCGTGATGCGCCGCGCCCGCGCCGGAATAACGGAACAGGAACTCACCGACGCCATTGAAAATATCGCGCGACAAAACGGAGGAACAATCAGTTTTCCCGTTATTTTAAGCATCAACGGACAGATTCTACACAATCACTGTCACGGAAACACGCTTCGAAACGGACGTTTGCTGCTGACGGACGCCGGAGCGGAAACCGCCATGGGCTATGCCGGCGACATTACCCGTACCATCCCCGTCAGCGGACAATTCGACGAACGGCAACGCGCCGTGTACGAAATCGTCCTGCAAGCCAACCGGAAAGTGGCGGAAATATGCCGACCGGAAATCCCTTTCCTCGAAGTTCACCTTGCGGCGGCGCATGTCATTGCCGACGGACTGATCCGAATGGGACTCATGAAAGGAACAGCAGAAGACGCCGTCGCCGCCGGCGCACATGTCCTTTTCTTCCCGCACGGCACAGGACACATGATGGGATTAGACGTACACGACATGGAAAACCTGGGCGAACAGTACACCGGCTACGATGACGACATACAGCGCAGCCGGCAGTTCGGACTGTCAAACCTCCGCATGGGACGCAGACTCAAAGAAGGCTTCGTAGTGACGGACGAACCCGGCATCTATTTCATCCCCGCACTGATAGACCAGTGGGAAGGCGAAAAAAAACTCCGGGATTTTATCCGCTACGAAGCGCTGAAATCCTTCCGGGACTTTGGCGGAATCCGCATCGAAGACGACCTCCTGATTACAAAAAAAGGATGCCGCGTATTGGGAAAAGCGATTCCGAAAACAGTAGAGGAAATAGAAAAAACCATGCGGCATGATTAATTGTTTCTCCCGCCGATGCCTTGTGCTCCTGTGCGGCCTGTTTTGGATCGCTGCCGCAAAAGGACAGGAATTTCAGCGTTTCCGCTTCGGCATACAGTTGACCCCCGCCCTGGCATGGCTGAAATCCGACCGGAACGATGAAATCACCCCCGAAAAAATCAGGGCAGGATTAAATGTCGGCTTGACGACAGATTACTTTTTTGCCAAAAACTACGCCTTCGCCTCAGGGATAGCTTTGTTCATGACGGGAGGAACGCTTCGTTACCGTTCCGAAACGGAACTGAAAACCGCCCCCTCCCCTGCCCGACTGCAAGCCAACACCGATGTACTGTACAAACTGCAATACCTGACCGTTCCTGCCGGAATAAAAATGCGCACCCAAGTCATAGGCAGACTCGGCTACTATGCCGATCTGGGGTTCGATCCCATGATCAGGGTACGCGCAAAATCCGATTTTCTCCTCTACGACGCTCCCGCTTCCGCTCCCATCGACCGTAAAGACGTCAATGTGAAAGGACATATCCGGCTTTTTGCCCTGGGATACCATATCGGCGGCGGTCTATACTGTCCGATCGGCGGCGACGCAGCAATCACCGGCGGTCTCACCTTCATGAACCTGTTCACCGGCATCACCAAAGACCACAACAGCAAAATCACCTCCAACCATATCCTGCTGCGAATGGGCATGTCTTTTTAACGAATCTCCAACCTGCATGAATCTTAGCAATATCACCACTTTCTTATTTGATTTCGACGGCGTTATCGCCGACACCGAGAGCGGACGCTACGAAACCTATTGCGACATTTTTGAAAAAAACGGCTTCGACCTGCGACAACGCTGCTCAATGGAAGACCTGACAGGACATACCGGCGACGGATTTATCCGCAAATATTTCCCCGAAATACCGTCCCGACAGGCACAGGCAATGATCCGGCAACGACAGTCCTACTATATGAAACATCTTGACCTCTTCTGCCGTCCTTATCCGGGAATGAAACAAACCATCAGGGAAATCAAAGAAAAAGGCTATTATCTGGCCCTTACCACGGCTAATTCAAACGCCGCCGCTCAACGACTGGTTGAAAAAATGGAAATATCCGCTTATTTCGACGTCATTTGCGGACGCGAAATCTGCGAACATCCCATCCGTAAAGTAAAAGACTACAGCCTCATTCCACAACACATCCGCAAAACGACCGAAGAATGTCTGGTCGTGGAAGATTCGCCGGTGGGGGTTGCCGGCGCCAAACACGCAGGATTCCGCTGCATCGCCTTCGAACACTTTAAAAATCCGGTCATCAGCGAAATGGCAGACGCCATCGTACACGACTACAACGAATTTCGGAAATTAATAGGATTGAAAAGTGCGGAACCTGCTCCTGTCCGGTAAAATCAACCTGATTTTCGGGCATTAAGTTTGGACAGATCAACAGGATTTATTTATTATGAAAGGAACAAAAATATCTTTATTCAAAGAATTATACTATTGGATGTATTTTTACATTTTCACAACAATAGAAAGAGTAAATAAATATCAAAATTCAAGGTTTGGCGCATGTGTGCTCCTGTCTGCATTAAGAATGGTAAACCTTACATCTATCTGGATATTCATTGAATATATCCTTAAATCAATCGGATTTCAATATGATCAGAATGTTACGAATAAAGTCTTTTCGTTTTGCTTATTTATATTCATGATATCAGACTGGATTTATTTCTATCAAAAAAGTAATTCCATCATCCCAATTTGCGAGCAATTCTCAAAGAAAAGACGAATTACCGGCAAAATTAAATTCTGGATATATGTTATATTTACATGGGTAATATTTTGGTGCGTAAATAAATACACTCACGGTGATTGAGCAATAAAAATTCCATGTCCATTTATGTTGTCCGAATCCACTTCCTGTTTTTGGGCAGGATCCGGCGGCGTACTGGTAATTATCCCGTTTTCATCTACATAGGCAATCATATCGTCAAACGATTTGCTGCCATTCGCTTTACGCTCTTTTTTACGCTGTTGTTTCTCCTTTCTTCTCTGCTCTTTTTTCTTCTCTAATTCTCTTTTATTGAATGAATTTGCCATCGAAATTGTTTTAAAGTTATTTATCCCTGCATATTTACTGATACGGCATTTAGCTTTTTACCCGTCAACTTCTGAATGTCCTTTACCATCGTATGTTCTTCCTGCGAGCAGAAAGTAAGAGCAGTACCGCTGTTTCCCGCACGTCCGGTACGGCCAATACGATG
>JAIRLS010000336.1 GCA_031259205.1 Bacteroidales bacterium
AATCAAATGCAAAAAGAAGAAAACATAACAAATTCGACAGGAAATAGTGTGAAATCAAAAAAACTAAAAGACATGAATTTTGACGAATTATTTAAAGCTATTTCTCCCGAAGAAGTTACAGATAATATCTTTAACTTGACAGGCAAGGATTTTACGGTGATTACATCCGGTAAAGCATCTCTTTTTAATTCCATGACAGCCAGTTGGGGTGGCGTAGGTATTCTTTTTAACAAGCCGGTTACGTGGTGTTTTTTACGAGCAAACCGTTATACTTTAGAGATAATTAAGGAGGAACTTACTTACACTATGTCTTATTTTCCGGACGAATATAAAGAACAGGTTCTCTTTTTCGGAAGTAAAAGCGGGCGAGATACGGACAAAATGAAAGAAACCACCCTTACTTCGATTCAAACGCCCGGCGGGAATACGACTTATAAAGAGGCTCGCTTGGTTTTGGAATGTAAACTGATCGAAATAACAACGGTTAATCCGGATGATTTTTATACTCAAGAAGCAAAAGATTTTATTACAGAAGCTTATCTTGAGGCTAAAGCATATCACAAATTGGTATTTGGCGATATCACGAATGTTTGGATTCGGAAATAGATAAAAATGCCGAAGCCTTGAATGAAACGAAAGAGTCCGCAAAAGCGCATGAAGCGCCGAATCGATTGAGCAAGCGTGCTTTCGGTGATGATTCGGGTCATTTCAAAAGAATTTATTAAAATCAAAAATAAACATGAAAACACAACAATCGTTATTTTTTGCAGCCCTCTTCACGAGCGTAACTGCATGCAACTCCGAAACGCCCAAAAAACCCCTGAACATCGTGCACATCATGACCGATGACCATTCGTTCCAGACCATCAGCGCCTATGGCCATCCCATCTCAAAATTAGCGCCGACGCCCAATATTGACCGGCTGGCCGCCGAAGGAGTACTCTTCCGGCGGGCTTTTGTCGAAAACTCCCTGTCCACCCCAAGCCGCGCCTGTCTGATGACCGGACTGTACAGCCATCAAAACGGCCAGCGCACGCTGGGCAAGGGAATAGACACGACTAAAATCTTTGTTTCCGAACTCCTGCAAGCCCGCGGATACCAGACGGCGGTAATCGGAAAATGGCACATGCAGTGCGAACCGAAAGGCTTTGACTTCTTCCATGTATTGCACGAACAGGGACATTACTACAATCCGGAGTTCAAATCGCCCGACTCGGGCGGCAAATACATCCGCGAAGACGGTTATGCCACCTCCCTGATCACCGACCACGCTGTCGAATTTCTCGAAACCCGCGACCCGGACAAGCCGTTCTGCCTCTTCGTCCATCACAAAGCGCCGCACCGCAATTGGATGCCCGACGTAAAATATCTGAACCTCTACGAAGATGTGGAATTTCCCTGTCCCGAAACATTCGAGGACGATTACAGTACCCGCTGTACTGCCGCCGCTTCACAGGAAATGACCATTGCCGGCGACATGACCCTGCTCTCCGACCTGAAAACGACCGACCCGGATAATGAAAACTTGAACATCGCGTGGAATGACACCGTCGCCGCATGGTCGAAAAAAGGGCTGACACGCCGGAAAGCATACGAACGCCTAACCCCGCGACAACGCGAAGCATTGGGATGGCAACAACTGGTCGGACGGATGACTCCGGAACAACAGGACGCATGGACAAAAGCGTATTCGGAAAAAAACAGAAAGTTTATCGCGCAAAATCCGCAAGGCAAAGAATTGACCCAATGGAAATATCAACGCTACCTGAAAGACTACCTGCGTTGCATCAAAACCGTCGACGACGAAGTCGGACGGCTGGTCAAATACCTTGAGGATCACGGTCTGCTGGAAAATACCATCATTGTATATACTTCCGATCAGGGCTTTTACATGGGGGAACACGGCTGGTTCGACAAACGGTTCATGTACGAAGAATCGTTTCGCACGCCGCTAATCATCCGTTATCCGGGCAACACGCCGCGCGGAATAGACTGCGACGCGCTGGTGCAGAACATCGACTTTGCACCCACCTTCCTCGACGTCGCCGGAGCAGCAAAGCCCGAAGCCATGACCGGCGCTTCGCTGCTCCCGCTGAGCAATGGAACAGCGCCCGCCGGATGGAGGGAATATCTTTACTATCATTATTATGACTATCCCGCAGTGCATCAGGTAAGAAGGCAGGACGGCGTGAGGGATGCCCGCTACAAACTGATTCATTTCTACGGCAAAGGCTTCGGCAAGGACAAAGGCAATGATATTAACTGTAACGAACTGTACGATTTGCACAATGATCCCAATGAACTGCACAACCTCTACGACCGGCAGGAATTGAGCGAAGTACGCGAACGGCTGCAAAAACGGCTGGAACAGTTCAGAACGGATTTGAAAGTGGATGAATATTAAACGATAACCGTTCCTCTGCCGGCGCAACACCCGATTTTCGGATAACGCCCGAATCACGAGCAGAAAGGTCGCCACAGGCGGACAGTTTATTAAGACTAATTCTAAAATAGCCTGACAGAGGAATTATGTATAAAAAAACACCTACTTTTGCAATCTGTTTTTAATAATAATTAATTAATATGGCATACGTAATTAGTAACGATTGTATTGCTTGTGGCAGTTGTATCGGAGAATGTCCCGTAGAGGCTATTTCAGAAGGTGAAATCTACAAGATTGACCCGGATGTATGCACCGATTGCGGTACTTGTGCGGACACCTGTCCGTCCGAAGCCATTCATCCGGCATAAGCATTCGAGGCAGAATAAAAAGAAGCTGTCCCAAAAGCATTCTCTGTGTTTTCCATGTGAAAATTTCCGTATCGCTCTGTTAAGGCTACGGAGGTTTCACGGAGAACCGCAGCAGAAAACCGCTTCCGAAAAGGAGGCGGTTTCGGCTTTTGAAACGGTCTCTTTTTATGTTTTACCGGTTTGAGCGCGGAAATCGGCAGTATGTTTTGTCGTGGAACTGTTGACAAATAAAATGTCGCTGAGAGGGTCGAAAGACGTGAAAAACTCCGGGTGTTTCTTTACCGTATCGTCGTTGAACCCGATGATGACGAGGCCTGCATGTTTTGAATGTTCGCCTGCCGCTTCGTAAAAAGTCATATCGTTCGACAGGGTAATGATTTCAATATTGGTCAGTGTGATGGGCAACCGGTCTTCGGCGATGCGGTTTTCAATTTCGGATTTGGTTTTTTCTTTTTCCGCTTCCGCGCAGATGTGGAACAGCTTGATGAAGCTTTTCCGCCAGTCGGGGTGCGTCATGATAATGTATCCGAGCAGAATCATTAAGTTGGCGTTGTGTTCGTCGGCTGCGGTGATCCATACGTGTATTCCGTTGCGGTAACGTACCGACGACGACGATCCGGCAAACACGCACACATCGAAATTGCCGTCTTTCACAAGCGGGATGTTGTCAAAAACAGGCTGCAATTCTTCGGGGCGGTTCTTGTCGAATTCAAACAGCGCCATGTTATTTTCCATTCCGGAGATAGACGGCGTTTGAATCACCTGGGCAATAGCCGACCGGTACGAAGGAGAAATCATCGTGTCGATATAAAGCGCGCTTCGCCGGTCTTTCCGGCTGTCGATCAATCTGCGCAGCAATTCCCTCGATTGACGGCTCGTTTCCTTGTTATAAAAAGCTTCTATGAAATGGAAATAAGTGCCGAAGCCGTGCCGGTAACTGATCCATTCCATCATGTCAAGCGCTTTGTCGCGCTCAAAGGAATGGGCGGAAATACAGACCGTCGCCGGACGCCATTCTTCATTGTCTATCTTCGACTGATGCTTCTGTATAAACACCTGAATCCGGCGGTTGAGCTGAAATAGCGCTCCCCTGAAAATGCTGACCAGCCCTTTTTGGTCTTTATGCGTGTGCTCAATAAACAAATAAATGATAACGATCAAAACATAAGCCGTTATAGTGTAAAAAGCGTCAATTTTGAACATCACCAGCACCGACAACAGGAAACCGCCCAGCGACAGGTACCATTTCGACCTGAACCGTGGCCGGTACGAAGGCGGCGACCCGAAGTGGTTGAGAAAAGAAATCAGGCACAACGTGCCGTAGGTGATCAGGAAAAACATGGAAATAACTTGCGCCACGGCATTGATATCACCGGCAAGAACGAACACCGCGCCGATGAGGAAAGATACCAGCGAGGCATTGTAGGGTTCGCGGCCGGCGCCCTTTCCCTTTGCCAACAACAGATTAATGCGCCGAAGAGGAAACGTCCGGTCGACAGCCAGCGCCTGAAGCGTACGGGGAGCCACCATTGCCGACCCCATTGCCGACGAAAAAGTGGACGCCATCAAACCGACGGGAATAATGAAACTTCCCCAAAAAGCAATCTTCGACATGACCAATTGATCCCCTATCAAATCGTCCTGAGAGACAGACACCGAAAACTTCCACACCACCAGCAGGTAAATAACCAATCCGGTAATCGTTCCGCACATCGTCCCCAACGGGATAGATTTCCCCGGATTTTTCAAGTCGCCGCTTAACCCGACGCCTGCCGTCATTCCGGTAAAAGCGGGAAAACAGATGGCAAACCATACAAAAAACTGCGAACCGTTGTAAAACCCGAAATTACGGGCTTTTACCGCCGAATCGTCCGCTGTGAGGGAGTCGCCCGCAAAAAAACACAGCAACGCCGCCAGCAGGATACCGCAAACAATGTACAGCGCTTTCATGCCCGATCCGGAGCCTTTCCGCAACACAATGAACGCAATGAAACCAAGCGCCGGTAAACTGATCACCTGACGGGGCAGGTCAAAACCCGCAAAAGTCGAAAACCATTCGAAAAACGGCGAAAACGACTCGGCAAAAGCAATGGAGTAAAACGCAATACTGACCGTCTGTGCAAAATACAGCGCAATGCCGATGGTTGAACCGATGTTCAGCCCGAACGACCGCGATATGATAAAATATTCTCCTCCGCCTTCCACCCGCGTGTTGGTAGCAATCTCGGAAATAGCCAGCGCGGTAGGTATCGTGATGCAGTGCCCAAGCAAAATAATCCCCACAGCGCCCCAAAATCCCATGTTTCCAACGGCATATCCGAACCGCAAAAACAAAATCGCTCCCAATATGGTGGATATGGAAGTAAAGAACACAGGGGCTGTTCCGAATTTACCGATGATCTTGTTTCCCGTTTTGCTCGACACTGTTTTAATGTTTTATTATTCGATAATTTTGGCAAATATAAAAAATTCTTCAGTACATCAACTCAAAATCTTTGATATCAAGCGTGGAACCGCGCAACGGCCCCGTCGTATTAACGGCCCCCCAAAAGAAATCGCCGTACACGCTTGATGAAAACAGCACGATGATATGATCGACGGGAGTAGCTGAAGGATCGGCGGCATAGATCTCCCTTACCGGTCGGGATTCCTTGCTGACCGGAAAGCGGTAGAAAGTCAGTTCACCGCGTTGTCCCCCGATTTTCGCATACGGCTTTTCGGCCAAAACAGTTGCCTCCGGCTCGCCATATACAAAGGGTATTGTGATTTCTTCAAATCCGGCGGCGTCATCCTCCATATTGCCCGCAGACTCGCCTGTACGCCAGTGCGCCGCCGCCACGCGAACAAATGCGTCGTCGTCCGTATAACGCCGGTGAAGCAGGACATAGATTTCACAGGAGTCGCGCAATGGCCTCCCATTGGCATTATCAACGGTAATGGGCGTTCCGGTACCGTCCGTCATCACATCTCCAGGGCGGTAGCGCAGTTTCACCCTTGCCGCTTGGGGATATCCGGAATACGAAACGCCGACATTTATCATTTTACGTGGCTCGGTAGTGCCGATTACCGGAGCATACGAAGTGCTAAACAGGAATTTACCTGTGAAAAGCGCTCCTGTAACCACCTGAGCTTTTGCGAATTTTGCTGCCGTCGACTGGATAAAGACGGTTTCTATCCGTGCATATCCGGCGGCAGAAGCCGTCGGTCGCGGGCCTGTCGTCATGGTATTGATACCCGACAGCACATACGCATTGGCCTCCGCCGAACTTTGCCACGGCGAAAGCTCAACGCCGTCGCCCGGAAAATAGGCGGATTTGGTAACTCCGTCTTCCTTGTAGGTAATTTCTTTCCCGTCGTTGTCTTTGGCCACCGTCCATTTTTTCATGTTGGAAAAGGGCAATTGCGTCGGCGCTGTGAAGGGCGTCACCGTGATGCGCCATTTTTTTCGCACGGTGGTATCTTCTGCGATCAGCGTCAATTCGACCGGCTGCGAGAAGTCGGTCAGGGCAAAGGGATCGGCAGTGAACCGCGCCAGTTGCGTACAAACGGCCCCGGTAACTTTCAGCGTTTCCCGATTGTAGAGCGATGGAACCGTAATGTTTACTTCACCCACAGCATCTCTTTCGCCGCGAACGATGGTATTGGAGATTTGTCCTTCAATGTCGAACGACAGGATATTAGCTTCGTCGGAAAGCCCAAAATA
>JAIRLS010000012.1 GCA_031259205.1 Bacteroidales bacterium
TAATTAATATGTTGAAACATGATATTGGCATTAATGCCGGAGTCATTTGGCGCTTATTATCAAGTAAAGGCGCGCTGTCGATAAGACAAATCGGTGAGTTCACGCACCTTGAAGAAAAGATGATTGGACTGTCGCTTGGGTGGCTTGCAAGAGAAGACAAAATCAGGTTTTTCGAAAAAAACGGAGTTATTTGTGCAGAATTGATTCCCGCAATTCCTGAAATGTATTTTTGAGAAAAAGGCGACAGCGACCGACTGAGAATCATCTCCAAAGTGATGAACGCCAAAAATCGAAGAAAGCGCCGCCGTCACGACAGAAAATAAAACCGTCTCTAAAGAGATAAAAACAAAAAAACGGAAAAATGAAATCCATCTTTCAAGAGATGAAAACAAACAGTAGAGAAATAAAAAACATTTGGAAATCGAATAAAACCATCTCCGGAGAAATAGAAATCGAAAAACGAAAAAATGAAATCCATCTCTCAGGAAATGAAAAAAAAATATCTCCGGATGGAATTGATCTCTCTCGTGACGGCAGCCACTTTTGGCGCCTGTTTCTTATTTACAATAGAAGATTTCATATATATAATACTTTAAAAACAAATTAATTAGCTAAAATTATGGAGAATATTATTCAACATTTCATTCAGCCGGCAGACCTCGTTCCCGGCATTGTAAACGTACTGTCAACCCTCGTTGCCGTATGCAGCGAAACCCTGCACGGTCTTTTCGACGCGACACTACAGCTTCTTGTTCAGGCAACTCCCGAAACCCTCCTGCCGACAGGCTGCACGCTGGCCTTTGCCGCCGCAGGAGTAACCGGTTCCGCTATTCCCGAAGAAACGCTGGCCATCGCCCGCCGCTGGCACGGTTCGATCGACGAACAATTCGGCAACATTGACAACCTGGTACTCATCATTCAGGCACACGGTGCGTGGGGCACGCCGCCGCAGTTTACGCAAATCACGACCAACCGCACACAACTGGCCGCACTCATACCCAAATGCCGTTCGGGCAGCGGTTCGACCAACGACCGCGGACAGCGCAATTTCCTGCTTAAAACCACCGTCGGCATCTGCCTGACAAACGTAAAACTGTGGGCTTATGCGCAATACAACACCAATCCCGCCACCTTTACGCTCTACGACCTGCATTCGCTCGGTTTCCTGCTGCCCGGCGAAATAAGCGGTCACCACGGACGCTCGGTTGCCACCGAAGTAGTCGCTGAAGTAAAAGTATCGGTACTCAGCGCCGACGTTATCCGCGCCGTAATCGACCAGGCTGCCGAAAACAATGCCGCGCTCACCGCACACGGATGGCCTACGGGCGTACATCAGGCGCTAATCGTCATCACCGCCGCCGACGGCAAAACCGAAGTATACCGTCAGCATACCACCCGTCTGCACAACGAAATACAAATGCCCGAAGGCTCGCACGGACAGCAATTCGTCATCAAGGCCGCCTTCCTCAAACATCCCGACGACGCGCCTGTCTTCGGCCCGCAGCCCACCTTCACCATGCCCTTCTCGACCGAAGACCTAGCCGACATACTCGACCGCCAGCATCACGAAGAATTTGAATCGCACATCCGCGAAGTGGAAAGCCTCCGCCGCGAACTCGAACAACTCCGGCAGAAGCAGACCTCAAACCCGTAAGCGAAGTTGGCCGTTAGTAGTTGTCAGGGGGGTGGCAGGCAAGCAGAAGGCGCTCGGAATGACATCATAGATGAATATTTGCGGTATAATTATAATTATTGAAATGAAACATAAGGCCAATGGCAGGTTTATCATGAATCGAAAGCGCTATCGTACCGTAAACAAATCCGGCGTAGTTCAACGGCTTAGAATAAATGTTATGAAGAGTCAGGCAACATGAGATGCAGGTTCGAATCCTGACGCCGGAACAAAAAAGCAGAACAGTTGAAAAAATAATTAAAAAAACAGTCACAAAAGATGAAGAAGAATCAAAACAGACTGATTAACAAAACGTTCACATTCTTATCCCTGCTGATAGCAATGAGTTCATTGAAAGTAAATGCCCAGGTCTCCGTTTCGGGAGGGCTGAAAATGGAAGCAAACATACATCAATTCTGGCTGTATGATACGGACGCCGCAAGTAAAATAAAAATGGCTCCCAACCTGGGCGGTTTCGTGAACATTGAATTAAACGACCGGTCTGCCATCCAGCCGGAAATGATGTTTTTCTTCAGAAATTCGAGAATCAGGCAAGGCAACCTGAAGGATGATTTCCGGCAATGGGGGATGACCCTCTCGGCTTATTGGATTTCCCGGGAGCATATTGATAACGGCACGTGGTATTTTGGACTTGGCGGCTATGCCGACTTGGGTTTTAACGCCCGCCTGAAACATACAGGGACGGCATTGTACCGGAAAACGGAAGGGCAAGCCGCCATCATGAACCGCTGGGATTATGGCATTAGAGCCATGCTTGGCTATGAATACAGTAACGGATTGCAAATTAATGTAGGACTGCAACTTGGATTGAAAGACCAGTTGGACGCCGGCAGAGATGAGGCGACGGCAATCAATAAAGTAATTACGGTGGGTATAGGGTACCACTTTTGAGCGCCAGCGATGAAAAAACGTCTGCAGAAACCGGTTTTTATTTCATTCTTTCTCCTGTGGCTGTGCTGTCTTCACGCTCAAACGAAAGATACAAACGAAAAATGCTTTTCTCTCCATCGTATCGATTCAATCCCCGCTCCCGGCGCAAAACGAGGAAAAGCAGCCGTCGAAACAGCCGGGATAAACGTCGGTATCTGGGCTTTCAACCGCTACCTAATGCGGGAAGATTTTGCAAAAATCAATTTTAAAACGATGGGAAATAACCTTTCGCACGGTTTTGTGTGGGACAACGACCAGTTTTCAACCAATTTGCTGGGACACCCCTATCATGGCGGACTGTATTTCAACGCCGCCCGCGTCAATGGCATGAATTTTTGGCAGTCAGTCCCCTATACCGTTGCGGGCAGCCTGATGTGGGAGTATCTTATGGAAAATGAATATCCGTCCATCAACGATTTTATCGCGACGCCTGTCGGCGGAATGGCTCTGGGCGAGATAACGTTCCGGCTTTCCGGTTTGCTGATTGATAATCGTGCCACAGGTTGGAGTCGTGTCGGACGGGAATTTCTGTCCACACTGATTTCGCCCATGAGCGGACTGAACCGTATCCTCAGCGGCGAAGCATGGAAAACCGGTAATTATCATCGGGGCGCCGTCGGCAACGATATGCCCGTCAAATTCTATATTGAAGCGGGGCATCGCGCTTTAGCGGAAGAGTCGGAAATTAAAAACAGAATCGACAATACCGTTTTTCTTGACTTGCAACTCCTTTACGGAAATCTTTTTCGGAAGAAAACGAAAAACCTTACGATGCATTTCTGGTGGACGCTTCGCTCAATTTTTTTTCAAAGCAGCCTGTAGTCGGCAGTGTTAATGTTGTCGGACAATTATGGGGAAAAAACATTCCCCTGAAAAGCGAAAAATCAACATTGCACTGGGGCATCTTTCAGCATTTCGACTATTACGATTCCAATACGGTTCTCGAACGGCAGCAGGTAAATTCGTACCGTATTGCCGAAGCAGCGGTATTGGGTGTCGGCGGGCAGTACAGGAGAACGTCGAAGTGCAACACGCAATTTTTTTTAAGCAGTTATTTGAACGGAATCCTGCTCGGAGGCAGCATTACCGACCATTACCGAGTAATAGACAGAGATTACAATCTGGGTAGCGGTTTCAGTTCCAAACTCCATGCCGGACTACTTTTTAAAAACAATGCCGGACTGTACTTAAAATTTGAGGATTACCGGCTTTTTACATGGAAAGGTTACAGCCCTGATATGAATTTATCGCAGTTAAACGATTATGAGAGATTAAACCTGAATATACAGGGCGACAAAGGCAATACAAAACTTACTGTTCTGAATCTGAAATTTAATTATTACCTGAGAAAACGTTATGTGCTTTCGGTTGAAACATCATATTATTCCCGTAGCAGTTTTTATGATTATTTCCCCCAAGTAAAATATCAGATTGTAGAAAGCAAAATCGGAATAGGTTATTTATTATGAAAAAGGAAATAAAAGTAATTGGAAGAGTGATTCTCTCACTCTTCGTTTGCAACGCTCTACACGCTCAAATCGTGGAAATTGAAGAAATGTGGCGCAATCAACGGGATGCTTCCCAAACGGATATTACACGTCCACTCTATCTCGAACTCGGTGATTTTGATTACATATCGGGACTGATAGACCGTCAACCGAGTTTCGGCATGTACAAAGACAATTATGTCATTACGGGAGTTCCTGTAAACAGAGAAATTAACAAATATACTGCGGATGTTAAATTTCAGTTGAGCGTCCGGCAGCGGTTAACCAAAACAGTCCTGCCATACAATACTTTCCTGATGTTAACTTATACGCAAAAGTCGTTCTGGGATGTTTATGTTAAATCGGCGCCTTTCAGGGACAGCAATTACAATCCCGGACTTATACTCGTAAAACCGGTGATTCGCCGTAATCATCTGTACGGAATAGCGTATTTGGCTTTCGAACACGAATCGAACGGCAAAGACAGCCTTGATTCGCGCGGGTGGAATTATTTTGTCCTGTCGAATGTTTATTTTTTCAATGCCAATTTTTCCGTTCAGGCAAAGATTTGGGCAGGCTGGTTAGACAGGGGGGACGACGATTTGGAGGGCGGCGGCAATACCGACCTGTACAAATACAGGGGATACGGTCTGCTTGCATTTAATTACAAGAGTTTAAATGATAAAATCTGGCTGTCGGCAATCATCAACCCCCGAAATAAATTCGGAAGATTCAACACACAACTCGAATTGAATTACAAATTAAATCCAAAATCAAACCAATATTTGTTCATTCAGTGGTATAACGGTTATGGCGACAGCCTCCTGGATTATAACAAATATACTTCCATGCTGCGGATAGGGTTTTGTATAAAACCGCCGATGAGGAGTTTCTATTAAAATACTCTTGATAATGAAGAATTTATTTATTCTGCTGACTGTCCTGTTGCTGTGCGGTTGCGATGATTTGTTCGAGGCGCACCCTTACGCCGGAAAAGTGACCGGCGAAACGGACATTAATGCTAAAAACACAGCGCGTATTGAAACCGCATGTGCCGCTAAAAAGAACATTCGCTTCATCATGATGGGCGATACGCAACGCCATTACGATGAAACGGAAGACTTTGTAAAATCGGTCAATCAACGGAACGACGTTGATTTCGTGATACACGGAGGCGACATTTCCGATTTCGGGCTTACGAAGGAATTTGCGTGGATGCGCGACATAATGAACGGATTAAAAGTTCCTTATGTTGTTCTAATCGGCAACCACGACTGTCTGGCAAATGGAACAGAAATTTACCGGACGATATTCGGCGATGAGAATTTTTCGTTCCTTGCCGGCGACTGTAAATTTGTGTGTCTCAACACCAATGCGCTTGAATACGATTATTCTCATCCCGTACCTGATTTCACATTTATCGAAAACTGTATCGGCGAACGCAGGGCCGGGCATGAACGAACCGTCGTTGTCATGCACGCACCGCCCCATTCGGAACAGTTCGACAACAATGTTGCCAGGGTATTTCAACGATATATCACGCAATTCTCCGGTTTGCAATTCTGCCTGAACGCTCACGAACACCGGGTTTCTGCCGAAGACAGGTTCAACGACGGCGTGATATATTATGGCTCGCCAAGCATCGAAAAACGCAAATATCTGCTTTTTACACTAAAACCCGGAGGATATGACCATGAAGTGGTACAGTTTTAAATACATTATCCTGTTTACAATACAGTTATCAAGTGTTACGGCATTTGCCCAAAGCAATTACGAAAAACGAATAGAGAAACGCCTGTCGTTTTGGGAAAAACTCATTCCTACCCATCACCAACTCCAGTATGCCGGAGGAATGGGGTTGTTGTCGGGCGGCGCCGGCTGGGAATATGGCAACAAAAACCGTTGGGAAACAGACATGTCTATTGGCTTTTTGCCTCGATATTCAACAGAAGAATCGAAATGGACTTTTACCCTGAAACAGATTTACACGCTCTGGAATGTGGAACTCGGTAAAAATTTTTCACTGGAACCCCTGTCCTGCGGATTATATGCAAATACCGTTCTTAACGGGAAATTCTGGATAACGGAACCGGACAAATACCCCAGCCCGTATTACTCTTTCTCAACCAAATTGCGGTTTCATATCTTCCTCGGGCAACGCATCAGGTACCGTTTCCCGTACGATAAACGATTCCTGTGGGAATCAATATCATTATTCTACGAACTAAGCAGCAATGATTTATATATCGTCAGCGCCGCCGGCAACAGCCGTCTGAAGCCGGCCGATTACCTGCGGTTGTCGTTTGGAGCAAAGTTCTACTTCGGAAGTACCATTGAATAAGAGTGGAGAAAAGGTCTTGCATATCAACATA
>JAIRLS010000029.1 GCA_031259205.1 Bacteroidales bacterium
AGTCAAATTATTTGCCCAGCGAACGGAAGAAACCGGGCAGCAAATCACCCGGGAAGCGCTTGATTATGTCTATGAGCAGTCCAATGGACAGCCCTGGATTGTCAATTCACTGTTTAAGCGTGCAACGCTTCGTATTTTGGATGACGAAAGTACGGAAACCGTCACACTGGAACATGTCCGGCAAGCACGTGAACAGATGATTATGGCTCGGGAAACACATTTGGATGCTTTGGCGTACCGCTTGGAAGACCCGCAAATACGCCGTATTATCGAATCGCTGATTACCGGAGAATCGGATCCTTCGTTAGCCACAAACGACGCATTCAGAGTATGTCTGGATCGTGGTCTGGTGACGACGGAAAACGGTACTCCTCAAATAGCCAATCCAATATACAGAGAGGTGATTGCCCGTCAAATGACCTACAGCGTCCAGTTGGCCATACCCGAACCTGCATGGCAATGGCAAAAAACCAACGGCGAATTGGATATGGACAGGTTATTACTTGAGTTTCAAAAGTTTTGGCGGCGACATGCGGATATATGGGAAGAAAAATCCGATTACACCGAAGCCTTTCCGCATCTTTTACTGATGGCGTTTCTGCAACGTGTCACCAATGGCGGCGGAAATATCGACAGGGAATATGCCGCCGGTCGCGGACGTATGGATTTGGTAGTGGAATATGCCGGCAAAATCAGTATCATCGAAGTGAAAATCATTCATTATTACGATACTCCTGCGGCTGTTCGCGAAGAGGGTTTGGAACAGATTCAGGGCTATCGCGACAGGATAGACGCTTCTGCGCCTGCTTATTTGGTGATTTTCGACCGTCGCCCCAAAGCCAAAGAGCTCTCGTGGGACGAAAAGATTTCACGGACTGTCGACGAAGAAAGCAAGGTGACCGTATTGGGCTGTTGATATCAAAAATGTAATGGTGGGGTTCCGCATGTTTCTATTGATATGAATGTCCTAACGGGCAAAGAATTAGCAGCCCTTTTAGTGAAAAGGAGCAGTTCTGTGGGAATGACCTCATTTTTTCAAAAAGACGGTTTTTGAAAGACTTTTCCCTAACTTGGCAAGCATATTCGCGTAAGCCTTTTGCGAAAAAAAACTTTTTCGCCGGCGTTATGTTTTTTTGATATTTTCGCTCAGTTGGAGATACAGTTGCTTCCATTGCGGCCAGGCGGCCAACAGTTCGGCATGTTTGTGAAGCACGTTTCGGTCGTTGCGCTTGGCGGGGCCGGTTTGCACTTGAGCGGGGCTTCCGGAAGCCACTGCTTTACGCGCCGTTTCCATCACTAAGGGCTTTAGCAGGTCAAAATTGAGACCTGCTTTTTCCGACAGTTGTGCAGCGATGTCGTACAGGCTGTTGGTGAAATTCGATGCGAAGACGGCAGCTACGTGCAGTAAGAGTCTTTTTTCGGAAGTTAATTCGTATACTCCGGAAAATATGGTTCCGGCTATGGATTGGAGGGTTTTAAGGTTGGCAGGAGTGTTGGCTTCCAGAAAGACGGGAATATTCGACAGATCGACGGGGTGTTTCTTTGAGAAAGACTGTAAGGGGTAAAGGACGCCGTAGTTGTGCATTTTTCCTTCAAAAATACTCATGGGGATGCTTCCGGCCGTGTGGACGGTCAGTTGCTCTGTCAGGGGCAATGCCGGTAATATTTCCGGAATAGCGTCGTCGCTGAGGGCGATGATATAGAGTTGCGCATCACGGCGGAGTTCCTGTAGGGATGTAGTGTATCCCGCGCCCAACATTCCGGCGAGGGAAGCAGCCGATGTTTCCGAGCGGCTGTAAACCTGCACGACCGGGTTGCCTTTATCCTGTATGGCTCTGGACAGATGGACGGCCACATTACCGGCTCCGATCATCACTGTTTGCATCGCCGGCACGGTAAAACGTCAGTCATTGCTTTTGGCGGCTGTGGTTTTCTTTGCAATCGTCGTTGTTTTTGCGATTTTTTTCGTGGCGGCCGGTTTCTTTTCCGCCGGTTTTCTGGCGGCGGCCGGTTTTTTTACCGGTTCTTCGTCCAGATTGTCTTTCATTGCCTTGGCGATGGTGGTGCGCAGCCGGTCGAGCGACAGTCTGGTTTTTTTGAGTTCTTTTTCCTTTTCGGTCAATTGGGACAGCAGGGCTTCCACGTCTACTTTTTCGGCAGGTACGGCTACTTTCTGCAACTGCAATGAGAAATCGGACAGTACGTTCATGTAGTTGATGAAAGCGTCGTAGGGCGATTCATAGGGGTTGTAGGGTGTTCGGCGTCCTGTCGAGTAGAATTTGGTACTCATGAAGCGGAAATGGTCGCTTGTTTGCAGGTATTTCCAGTCGATTTTCAACTTGGGGTTGGGGGTTTGCTTTACCCGTTCCGACAGGTTGTACAGTTTCCGGAAAGCTTCTGTTTGCAGTTCGTTGCCGCACCATGCCGTGGTGTCGCGTTCCTCATCCGTCCACGAGATGGGATAGTGCATACTGATGGGGGCTATGGGCGGCAGTTGCAGCAGGTCTTCAGCGAAGAGAAACGTGAATTTCCTTTTGACGGCTAATTTGACCAGATGGTACAGAAATTCGAAAATGCCGCTGTGAGCGGTTTGTTTTTCGCCGAAGGTGGCATAATCCAGCGACAGGTTGATCACTTCTTCTTTGGGATCGAGCAGTTCCATCCAGTGGACGAATTTGTCCGCTGTGAGGGGGTACTGATCCCAGGCGGTATTGGAAAAATTGAAGCGGATATCGTCGCTCAGTTTGTAGTTGCGCAACAGCAGCTTGAGTTTGGGGTTAGTGGCGGAGCAATACACATAGTTGGGGCTTTTCCATCCGAGGATATGCTTGGCGCCTTCGGTAAGGACGCCCTGAAAACCCATTTCCTCGATTTGTGAGCCGATCTCGTTGCTGTATATCATATTGCTGTTGCAAAACACTTTGCTGACAGGCTTTCCGAAGTGTGTCATGATTTTTTCCCTGTGGGCTTGCACTTGCAGGGCAAATTCTTCCCTGTCGATAAGCGATGCCAGCGAGTGGGCGTCGACGCCTGCAATAAATTCGACGCATCCCGTATCGGCTAATGCACGGAAGCTGTCCAGCGCATCGGGGGCATAGAGTTCGAACTGGTCAAGGACGGTTCCCGAAATGAGGAACGACACTTTCAGCTTGCCTTTGTGTTCCTTGATGGCATCCAGCAGCACCCTGTTGGCAGGCAGATAGGAAAGGTCTGCTACCCGGCGCACATAGGATTCATTGGCGTAATCGTCATAATAATAGTGATCGCCGTTGATGTTGAAAAAACGATACCTTTTCAATCGGAAAGGTTGATGTATCAAAAAGTTAAGACATATTCTCTTCATGGTATATATTTTTATTTATGGTTATAGGCTTAAATATACATCTCTGACATTTTTGGCGGAAAATTCCCATTTCATTCTGTCCACCTCCTGTTTGCCCTGTTTTTGGAATACGCTGTGCAATGCGGGATAGTTAAGGATTCCGTAGATAGCGTCGGCTATTGCGTGGGTATCCCAAAAGTCTGTTTTGATGGCATGGCGAAGAATTTCCGCAACGCCCGACTGTCGCGAAATGATTACCGGCACGCTGGATTGCATGGCTTCCAAGGGTGAAATGCCGAACGGTTCGGAGATGGAAGGCATCACATATACGTCGCTCAGCCGGAACATTTTATATACGTCGTCGCCGCGGAGAAAACCTGTGAAGTTGAACCTGTCCGTGATATTCAGTCGCGCCGCCCGGCGGATCATCCTGTGCATCATGTCTCCGCTGCCGGCCATCACGAAGCGGACATTGTCCATCTTTTTGAGGACAAGGTTAGCCGCTTCGATAAAATACTCCGGCCCTTTCTGCATGGTGATGCGTCCGAGAAAAGTAACGATTTTTTCGTCGAATCTTTTCAGTCTGACGTCGCTTTTTTCGACCGGTTCCACGGCATTGTACACGGTCACTACTTTTGCAGGATCAATGCCGTATTTTTCGACGACGATACTGCGTGTGAAATTGCTCACTGTGATGATTCTGTCGGCCACTTCCATTCCCTGTTTTTCGATGTTGAATACGACAGGATTGACGTTGCCGCCACTACGGTCGAAATCGGTGGCGTGCACGTGGATGACCAGCGGTTTGCCGGATACGTGTTTGGCTGCAATGCCTGCGGGGTAACACAGCCAGTCGTGGGCATGAATGACGTCGAAAGAATGACTGACGGCAATAGATGCCGCTACTATGGCGTAATTGAAGATTTCCTGCATCAGGTTTTTTCCGTATCCTCCGGAAAACTGGAAATATCCGTTCATATCGGAGGTGATGAACCGGTTTTCGCCTTCCTTTATGAAACGGGAGTATTGGGAGTAAAATTCAGGCTCAACGTATGGCAGCAGATTGACGCCTACTTCAATGGTCGAGAGTTCTTTCAGGAAACCGGCGATGCGCATGTCTTTCATGTGTACGGGAATATTATTGGCGCCGATAATGCCTGTATTGGTTTGTTGCAACTCGTCGCCGAAGGCTTTGGGAACGACAAACAGCAATTCAACGTCGGGAAAAGTGGACAATCCTTTGGTCAAGCCGTAACAGGCCGTCCCCAATCCTCCCGATATATGTGGAGGAAATTCCCATCCGAACATTAGTACTTTCATAGAATCTCTTTTTTATTCGCTATATTTTTCAACAAGTTTGATCATAGTCAGCAATGCGCTTACGCTCCATGCCTGCGAAATAGCGCCTCTGGGCTGATGGGGCGGGTCGCCGCTGTAGATTTCGGAGATGGTGCCTATGCCGTGGCAGGTCATTTCTTCTTCAAATCCGTGCAGCAGTGTATCAATGTAGGCCACGCCCGATTTTTTGTGTACGCGAAGCCATCCCGTGCTGAAGCCTTCAAGCAGCCATGGCCATACGGTTCCCTGATGGTAGGCGGCGTCCCGGGATTCTTGCGAGCCTTCGTATGTTCCGGTGTAATTGGGGTCTTCCGGGGACAGGGTACGCAATCCTCTCGGCGTCACCAACTGCATGTTGACCACGTCCAGCACCGATTTTTTAATTTCGTCGTTGACAGGGCTATAGGGGAGCGAAGTGGCGAAGATTTGGTTGGGGCGTATAGACCGGTCGATGGTTTCGCCGTTGACCACATCTGCCAGATAGCCTTTTTCTTCGTTCCAGAATTTTTTGACGAACGATTCGGCGATGAGTTCGGGCAAGTCTTTCCATTCGCCGATAAATTTTTTGTCGCCTGCTTCTTTTGCCAGTTCCAGCGTAAAAAGAACGGCATTGTACCAAAGCGCCTGTATTTCCACCGGATAGCCGATGCGCGGCGTCTGCGGAACGCCGTTGACTACCGCATCCATCCATGTGAGCGCTTTACCTTCCTGTCCGGCAAAGATCAGTCCGTTATCGTGCATCCGTATGTTATAGGGCAATTTGCCGTTACGGAAGTTGTTCAGGATTGTTTTCATCGAAGCGCCGTATGCTTTCCATACCGCAGGCTTGTCGCCGGTATGGAGCGTGTATTGCTGCACGCTGGAGAAGAACCATAACGGTGCGTCCACCGAGTTGAATGCCGGATTTTCACGACTGCCCATGTTGGGGAATAAGCCGCCTTCCATACGGTTAATCATTGTATCCAATACGGCTTTGCAGGTTTTCGCATCATCTACGGCGAGGGTGAGTCCCGGAAGGGCGATGAAAGTATCGCGCCCCCAAACGCCGAACCACGGATAACCGGCAATCACTTCCGTTTCCCCGTTTTTGTTGACGATAAACTGCTGAGCGGCGTTGTCGAGGCAGTGCAGGTAGCTGGATCGCGGCAGACGCCGCTCCAGTTGTACGGTAAACCTGCGTTTGAAGGTGGCGGGGTTTTCTTCTTTCAATCCGGCGGAAAAAATGACGCTTTCGCCTTTTTCAATATCCAGTTCAAAGTATCCGGGTACAAACAGGTCTTCGCGATAGTCGTAGCCGCGTTCCTGTTCTTTGGGGTATTCGACGCCGTAATACCAGTCGGGTACGGGGACAAATTCAACCGTTTTTGAAAATTGCATGTACAGTGAGGGGAGATCGTCGTACATTTTACTGACAATACCGTTTTTAACGGTTTCCACGCGAGTGTTGGCGTCGAGATTGGCGTGGGTGAGGGTATGCATGTCGCGGAAGGCCAAAAGAGGCCGGAATCTCAACTTGGTAGGCGAATGTGCGTCTTCCAGTATGTAACGGACGAGTATCTGCTCTTTCTGATCTACCAGAAGGCTCTCCTTGCGCAGAAGCACTCCGCCTACGCGGTACAGGGTATCGGTGACTGTGTCGGCGGAAAAATCCACTACATACTTGTGTCCCTTGGGGTAATAAATATCGCCGTCGTATTTATGAATCCCCAGGTTAAATTCGTTGTCGTGTTGAACGATTGTTTCGTCCAGCGACGACAGAAATACATATCGCCTGTTTTCAAACTGTTCGACGGGGCATATCAGCAAGCCGTGATATTTTCTCGTGTTACATCCGATGATGGTCGTAACGCCAAAAGACCCGCCTCGATTGGAACGTAATACCTCTCTGTTGAGAGAATATTCCAAATTGGCCAAATGGATTTTATCAAATTTTAGATAACTCATATCACTGAATATTTTATATTAACCTCTTTATTATCAATTATCAATAAGAAAGCGCCGTACAATTTCCGGATGTAAATATACAAAGAAATGATCAATATGATGTTATTGACGAAAAAAAATATGAAAGTATCAAAAAAAATGTATTCGAAAGGAGATTGATGAAAATGATTTATTTTTGCTTTTTTAATCGGAATGATGGAACGGATTTTTTTGATTTTGGGCAGTAATATGGGGGAAAGGGAAACTTTTCTGCGACGAAGTATTGCATTGCTGGATACGGTTCCCAACCGCGTGTTGAGGACGTCCTCTGTTTACGAGTCTGATCCCTGGGGGTTCGAGCATCCCACCGGCCGGTTTTTGAATCAGGCGGTGGAGTTGCAATCGCCTTTTACGCCTTTCGGCTTGCTTGAGCGGATACATGCCGTTGAGGAGGCTCTGGGGCGTGTGCGGGTATCGGGAGCTTATTCGGCGCGTACCATTGACATTGACATTCTCTTTTTCGGCGACAGGATTGTTCGTTCCCGACAATTGGAGATTCCTCACCGGCGCATGACGGAGAGGATGTTTGTGTTGCAACCTTTGTCGGAATTAATTCCCGATTTTATTCATCCCGTCTTTCGCCTTACCGTCAAAGAATTGAAGGACAGATGTACGGATCCGCTGCCGGTGAGGCAATACGGCTGACGGCGGTTATTTCCGGCCTATGCCGAGATAGATCAGTCCGTTTTCGGCCAGTTCGTTTTTGTCGTAGATGTTCCGTCCGTCAATGACCAGAGGATGTTTGAGCGTTTTTTTGACCACCGGCCAACTGGGCATGCGGAAATCCGTCCATTCCGTTACCAGCATCACGGCGTCGGCGTCAATGGCGGCTTCATACTTGTCCTTGCAATAGACTACCGGCACGGAAATATATTTCCCGGCTTCTTCCATGGCTACCGGATCGTATGCTCTAACGCTGATTCCGGCGGCCGTCAATTGTTCGATCAGCGCCAGCGACGGCGCTTCCCGCATGTCGTCGGTTTCGGGCTTAAACGACAATCCCCACAGGGCGACGGTCTTACCTTTCAAATCGCCGCGGTAATAACCGGACAGTTTGTGGAACAGTATGCTTTTCTGATTTTCGTTTACTTTTTCCACGGCTTCTATAACGTGCATCGTGTAGCCGTTGTCCTTCGCTGTTTTGATGAGCGCTTTCACATCTTTCGGGAAACAGGATCCTCCATAACCGCATCCCGCATAGAGGAATTTTTGTCCTATGCGGCTGTCAGAGCCTATTCCCTTGCGTATCATATTGATGTCGGCGCCCACGATTTCACAAAGATTGGCCATATCGTTCATGAAACTGATGCGGGTGGCCAGCATCGCATTGGCAGCGTATTTGGTCATCTCGGCAGAAGCCACATCCATGAAAATGACAGGAAAATTGTTCAGCAGGAACGGATGATACAGCCGTTTCAGGATGTTTTCCGCCTTTTCCGACTCTACCCCTAATACCACTCTTTCGGGATACATGAAATCGCGTACGGCTGCGCCTTCTTTCAGAAATTCAGGATTGGACGCCACATCAAAGGCAAGATGGACGCCGCGCCGGTCTAATTCGCGCTGAACGGTTTCACGTACTTTGGACGCAGTTCCCACAGGCACCGTGCTTTTGGTAACTATCAGCAGGTATTTCCGCATGTTGGCGCCGATAGTGGCCGCTACTTCCAACACATATTTCAGATCGGCGCTTCCGTCTTCTCCGGGAGGGGTGCCGACGGCAATAAATACGGTTTCCATCCCGTCCAGGCATGAAGCCAGATCAGTGTGAAATTTCAGGCGTTCCGCCTGTATGTTCTTCAGCACAAGTTCTTCCAGTCCCGGCTCGTATATGGGGACAAGTCCCCTGTTCAAATTTTCGATTTTCTGCCTGTCTACGTCTATGCACGTCACATCCAGCCCCACTTCCGCAAAACATGTGCCGGTAACCAGCCCCACATATCCTGTTCCTATAATAGCGATTTTCATTGTTTTAATAATGATTTAAAAAAAATGCAAAGCTACACAAAAATTTAATAATTGAACATCCTCTTTTTTCCCCTGCAATGGAGTCTGCCCTTACAATGACGATGCGACAATTTGAAATGCACCTCTTTGCTTACGCGAATACAATTGTGGCAGTCGGCGAACAGGATTTTGCTATTGCCGGCGACGAATTGGCTATCGCCGATTTCGTATTTCCCGTCGGCGACCTCGACCTTGTCTCACAATTGTTGGATATTGCTATCGCCGATGACGAATTGGCTATCGCCGGCGACGAATTTGCTATCGCCGGCGACGAATTTGCTATCGCCGATGACGAATTTGCTATCGCCGATTTCGGATTTCCTGTCGGCGACCTCGACTTCGTCGCAAAAATCGTTGGATTTTGCTGTCGCCGATGGCAAACAGGCCGTCCACAATGGCAATGTCCCTGTCGCCGACGGAAAAGTCGCCGTCAATGACCGCAAATTCGAGCAAAAAAACACGGATTATTCTTGTCGGCGATAGAAATTCCCTGTTGAAAAAAAGCAATGCCGGAGTCGGCGATAGCAATATGCAATTCAAAAATAGAACCGTCGAGACTTTTGAAAGGAATATTCCTGTCGAAACAGGAAAGACAGATGATTCAATACGAACTCATCCGTATGGGGGGCGTATGTGATACGCCACGACAGGATCAACAGGGAATGTGCATCACCTGTCCTCCCCGTTCCGCCTCTACATTCGTGCCTTCGTACCTTCGTGCTTTCGCGCCTTCGTGCTTTCGCGCCTTCGCGCCTTCATAGCGCCTCAAAAAGGATGTAGCCCTTTTTCCTGTGTTGTCTGTATGGCTATTTCAGGGCATGACAGGTTTAAACGATTGAATCAAACGATGTAAATAATCCTGTGGTCAATCAAAACAAACACGATTCCGATAAGGACGGAATAAAAAAAGTACCATCCCAGCGAAATGTACGATTGCGGCGGTATTTTCAACTTTTTATAGACATAGGCAATCAGGATGAGTTTTTCCGCAATATGGATCAGCCCGGAGCCTAATGCAATGCCTACTACATTGTAATATTGTACGAAAAACAAACCTGTGGGGATATTGAGTATAAATTCAAAAACAGACGCCCGCATCAGCACTCCGGTTTTCTTCATTCCTATGAGGATGGTTTGCGGAAACACGATTCTGCTGATGATCATCAACTGATAGACCATGAATACGTCGGCGCTACGGTAAAAACTGTCGTTGAACAATATTTTTCCGTAAAGTAATTTGCTAAAGATCATAATCAGAATGGACAGGGGAAAAAGAAGATGCATCAATCGAAGCGATTTCTTTTTGATTTCCGCCAGCACTTTCGGAATATCTTTTTTAATTGAAAAACGGGTCAGGAGCGCATTGTGCAAGCCGGAAGTGAGTATCACTACCAAAGGAAATTCCTTGCATCCGTAGCGGAAGATGGCGAATTTTTCCTTGTCGAAGGCAATGGTGGCCACCAGTCCGTCGAGGTATTGGGTGGAACCGCTAAGCAGTGCGCTGAGCATGATAGGGTAGCCCACATACAGGTTGTTCAGGATGAAAGGGAGAGAGATTTTGAATTCGGCATAGCGGTATATCATGCCGAGGAGATAGAGGAAACGGAAAAAGTTGACGGCAATTAGCCCCCAAATGGCAGATTCGAGGCCTGCTCCCAGCATCACGGGAAAGCAGACGGCGCAGGTTTGCAGCGTCATGGAAATAACTCCATAAACAAAGATGTGTTGCGGCTTGTCCTGTAACAGGTAAATATGCTCTATCAACGGCGTGGTGTTGCTTAGGATAAAATAGATAATCAACAGAAAGGGATAAGGTATTTTGGAAACACCTATCGAAGCACGAAAACCGGCGTGGAACATCAGCCATATCAACAGGGCAAAAGCAAGGCTGAAAATCAGCAGCAGCAGGAAGGCATTGAACAGTTCGGGCGATTTTCCTTCTATGCGTTTGTGCTGTACGAAGGCAAGGCTACGTTTGGAAAGCGGCAGGAAGGACTGTATGATGCCCGTTACCCAGAAAAAACTCAACGCACCGCTGATGTACAGCATCATTTCCCACTCGCCGATGTCGCTTTCCGACAAAGGCACCTTGGTGAAATAGATACTGATGATCAGGAAACATAAAAACCGCAACATTTGAAACAGTTGCAGCGCCGACACGTTATTGATTTTAAAAGGTAGCGTCAATGATTGATATTCTTTAACAGGTTAGACACCGGTATAATTGAAGGGAGTGATTCTTTTCAGTTTGCTTTTTACGTCGGGCAACAGGTCTAAGGTATCAATGAACGCTTCCATCTTTTGCCGGTCGATGTTTTCCCCCGTGCGTGTCAAGGCTTTCAGCGCTTCGTAGGGTTTGGGATAGCCTTCGCGACGCAGAACGGTCTGGATGCCTTCGCTCACTACCGCCCAGTTGCGTAGAAGGTCGGCTTCCAGCGCCGCCGGGTTGATCACCAGCTTGTCCAGTCCTTTTGTCAGCGAGGCAAGGGCAATGACGGTATGCGCCATCGGCACGCCCAGATTACGCAGTACGGTGGAATCGGTAAGGTCGCGCTGCATACGCGATATCGGCAGTTTGCCCGCGAGATATTCCCACAAAGCATTGGCAATACCCAGATTCCCTTCGGCATTCTCAAAATCAATCGGATTCACTTTATGGGGCATTGCCGACGAGCCGACTTCCGTGTTTACGATTTTTTGTTTGAAATAGTCTTGAGATATATACATCCACAGATCACGGCATAAGTCGGTCAATATATTGCCGATACGTTTGAAGGCGTCGCACTGTGCGGCGAGGTTGTCGTAGTGTTCGATCTGGGTGGTGGTGCGGCTTCGGCTCAATCCCAGCGTGTCGTTCACAAAACGGTCGGCAAAAGATTTCCAGTCGATTTCCGGACAGGCGGCATGATGGGCGTTGAAATTGCCGGTTGCCCCTCCGAATTTTGCCGAAAACGGAACGGCAAGCAGTTGCCGGAACTGTACTTCGAGCCTTTCGACATACACGGCTATCTCTTTTCCCAGGCGGGTGGGCGATGCCGGTTGCCCATGAGTGCGCGCCAACATGGGCGTTTGTGCAAACAGGCTCGCCTGCTCGCGCAAACGCTGCAACACTTCGGAAAACGCGGGAATATACACCGCTTGTACCGCTTCCTTGTGGGACAACGGGATGGCAGTGTTATTGATGTCTTGAGAAGTAAGGCCGAAATGAATAAATTCGCCGAAAGAAGCCATTCCCAGCCGGCCAAATTCCTCTTTCAGGTAATATTCCACTGCCTTTACGTCATGGTTGGTTTCGCGTTCTATTGCTTTCACTCGTTGGGCAGCCCGTTCATCGTATGTACGGTAAATATCGCGTAAAAGCTCGAATTTTGAGCGGTCAACCGAGGCTAAGGGCGGCAAGGGTATCCCGCACAAGGCAATAAAATACTCCACTTCCACCCTTATCCGGTAGCGGATAAGAGCATATTCCGAATAATAATCGGTCAGTGCAGCCGTCTTGCTGCGGTACCTGCCGTCAACAGGCGAAATAGCGGTCAATTGATTCAACTCCATTGTAGGTCATATATTAATTAAATCGGCCATTAACTGTCAACTGATGGTTGATCCGTTGGCTACTGCGCGTTCCGGAACGACAAACACAAGTTTTCCGTCGGCGTCTTCTGCCAGCAGCAACATGCCTTGCGATACGACGCCTTTCAACGTGCGGGGGGCAAGGTTCACCACTACGCTCACCTGCTTGCCGGGCAGTTCTTCCGGCGTGAAATACGGCGCTATGCCCGACACAATGGTGCGTTTGTCGATGCCGGTATCCACCAGCAGTTTCATCAGTTTGTCGGTTTTAGGCACTTTGGCGGCTTCCAGAATAGTGCCGGTGCGGATGTCTATCGTTGAAAATTCGTCAAATAAAATGTCGGGTTTTGCGGGCGCCGCTTTGCAGTCTTGTTGCGCGTTGGTTGTTTTGAGGGAGCCGAGTCGTTGCAATTGCTTTTCGATGGCGTCGTCTTCCACTTTTTCAAAAAGCAGTACCGGTTTGTTCAGTTCGTGTCCTGCGGGCAGGAGGTCGCTCTCGCCGATGCGTTCCCACGGTATGTCGGGCAGGCGGAGCATGTTTTTGAGTTTTGCGGAACTGAACGGCAGGAACGGTTCAAAAAGCAGAGCCATATTAGTGGTGAGTTGCAGTGCGAGGTTCAGGATGGTACGTGTACGAGCCTCGTCTGTTTTGATTATTTTCCACGGTTCGGCGTCTGCCAGATATTTATTTCCGAGACGGGCAAGACTCATCGCTTCTTTCAGGGCTTCGCGGAAACGGTAATTTTCCAGCGCGTTTTCCACCTTTTCCCTGATGAGGGCTATTTCCTGCATGGTTTCCCTGTCGACGTCCGTCCAAAGAGAGGTTTCAGGTGTTTTTCCGTTGAAATATCTATGTGTCAGTACCATTGTACGGTTTACGAAATTACCGTAAATGGCTACCAGTTCGTTATTGTTTCTGTCCTGAAAATCTTTCCACGTGAAGTTGTTGTCTTTCGTTTCGGGAGCATTGGCGGTCAGGACGTAGCGCAGCACGTCTTCCTTGCCGGGAAAGTCGTCCAGATATTCGTGCAGCCACACTGCCCAGTTGCGTGTGGTGGATATTTTGTCGTTTTCGAGGTTCAGAAATTCGTTGGCGGGGACATTGCGCGGCAGGACGTACGATCCTTCCGCCTTGAGCATGGCGGGAAAGATGATGCAGTGGAATACGATGTTGTCTTTTCCGATGAAATGCACGATACAACTGTCGTCCGATTTCCAGTAGTCCTGCCATGTGTCGGGCAGCAGTTCGCGTGTGTTGGATATGTATCCGATAGGGGCGTCGAACCACACGTAGAGCACTTTTCCCTCCGCGCCTTCAATGGGGACGGGTATTCCCCAGTCCAGATCGCGGGTAACAGCGCGTGGCTGCAATCCGAGGTCGAGCCATGATTTGCATTGCCCGTATACATTGGGTTTCCACTCTTTGTGCTCTTCAAGTATCCATTTTCGCAGGAAGGAATCGTAGTTTTCGAGTGGTAAATACCAGTGTTTAGTGGCTCTCATCACGGGTACGGAGCCGCTTAGTGCGGAACGCGGGTTTATCAGGTCGATGGGGTTGAGCGAGGTGCCGCATTGTTCGCACTGGTCGCCATAGGCACGCTCGTTGCGGCAATATGGGCAGACGCCGGTGATATAACGGTCTGCTAAAAACTGCTGTGCTTCTTCGTCGTAGTACTGTTCGGTTTCTTTCTCCACGAAGCAGCCTTTTTCGTACAGCGTTTTGAAAAAATCGGAGGCCGTTTGATGATGAATGGCGGAGGTGGTGCGGGAATAAACATCAAAGGAGATGCCGAAGCGTTCAAACGATTCCTTGATGAGGGCATGGTAACGATCAACGATTTCTTTCGGCGACACGCCTTCTTTCCGCGCTTTGATGGTGATGGGTACGCCGTGTTCGTCGCTACCGCCTACAAACACTACGTCCCTGCCACGCAGCCGCAGATAACGCGCGTAAATATCCGCCGGCACATAAACCCCCGCAAGATGCCCGATGTGTACCGGTCCGTTGGCGTAGGGCAGCGCCGAAGTCACCATGTATCGCTTGTATTCTTTCATTGTCGCATTATTTCAAACGCCAAAATTAGTTATTTTCGGGATAACATAAAAAAACGAAAGGATAAAATCTTGTCCCGATTTTCGAAACCTGCGATTAGCGGCGGGTTAGAACTGTTCCAGTACGGCGATGCGTTTTTCGATAGGCGGGTGGGTGGCAAACAGTGAACGAAGGCTGGAGAAAAGCATGGTTCTTTTCCGGGGATGTTCGATGAACAGTTGGGCTATGTCGTCGCACTTCACCGCTTCAATGTCGGGATCGTTTGAAATCTTGCGGAGAGCGCCGGCCAGCGCTTTCGGGCGATGCGTCATTTCGGCGGCAGCGGCGTCGGCAAGATATTCCCGTTTTCGGGAAATGGTAAAGCGCATCAATGTGGAGAAGAAATAGCCGACCAGCGCAACGATCAGCACAGCGAGAATGAAAATGACCAGGCCGCCTTTGTTACGGCTGCTTCTACTGATTCTACCGAGTATGCGGAAGGACAGGCTGGCGATCATGGCAAATATACCGACAAAAACAATGGAAACGATCAGTAACCGTACATCACGGTGGCGGATGTGCGATAATTCGTGTGCAATAACGCCTTCCAGTTCCTCGTTGTCCAGTTTCCGGATAATTCCCCTCGAAAGGCTTATGGTGTAGGTACGGTTGTTGATGCCGCAGGCAAAAGCATTAAGCGAACTGTCTTCAATAATATTGATTTTAGGCATTTTCATACCGTTTGCCATGCAAAGGTTTTCCACCAGATTGTACACTCTCATATTTTCTCTGCGTTGCAAGGGCCTTGACCCGGTAGCCTTACCGATGATGGCGGTATTAACGAAATAGGCGATGACAAACCACAGGAGAACGCCGCCAAGTATCCACGGGATACATATTTGGGCAAAGCTAACCACTTCCGGCCAAATATTCCGGCCTTCCTGCCTGTCGTAACTCATAAAAACCATCAGCCATGAAAACAGAAAAGCAAGCGCCACCACCAGACAGGGGAAAAGGCAAAGCAGGATGATCGACAGCGTATTGTTGCGTACCTGCTGTGTATGTATTCCGGTGTAACGCATCGTTTAGAAGTTGATTTGCGGCGCCTGCTCCAGCGTTTTACGTTCCGTACCGAGGTCAAACATCATTTCTTTGCGGAATCCGAACAGTCCGGCAATGATATTGGCGGGGAATACTTCGATTGCCGTGTTCAGTTCTTTTGTGGCAGAGTTGAAATAACGCCTTACGGCCGCAAGTTTGTTTTCTACGTCGGCAATTTCGTTCTGCAAATGGAGAAAATTGGTGTTGGCTTTCAGGTCGGGATAGGCCTCCAGCGTAATTTTCAAGCCGGCAAGGGCTGAACTGAGCGCATTTTCGGCAATAATTTTATCGTTGATACTGCCGGCATTCACCGCCCCGTTACGTGCGGCGATCACCCGTTCGAGCGTGTCCTTTTCGTGAGCGGCATAGCCTTTCACAGTAGCTACCAACTGGGGAACCAGATCATGCCGCTGTTTCAACTGTACGTCAATGTCGGCAAATGCATTCTCGCGGTTGTTTTTAAGTTTGACCAAACGATTGTAGCGCGATATCACCCAAAGTATCACTATCAACAGAATACAAAGCACAATAAATAAAGTTGTTGTCATTGTCATTTTATTATTTTATTATTTTTTTATTGAAACAAATACCGGCGCAAAGATAAGTAATTTTCAGGAATGGAATCTGTTTCGGGCTAAATCTTTTTTTCATACGTAAACAATTTGTTTTTAATGGCCGTATGGAACCATATCATTTTTATTTTCATAAACTTAGGAAATTTAACAAAAATCATGCTTCGTTTCGCAACTCCTTTTTTACGGTTCATTCTTTTTTTGAGGCGCTATGAAAAACAATTCTTCTGACCTCCACTATAGCGCGAAGGCACGAATGTAGAGGCGCACGGCGTGCGCCTGAATGCACGGCGTGCGTCTGAATGCTGAATGCGCATCCGCTTTGGAGAATGCGGAACGTCCTGAAAGGACGTAACTTTCATAACCGCAGGTCAACGACCTGCGGAAGCCTGTCCATAACTTCTTGGGGCTGTCTCAAAAGGGT
>JAIRLS010000051.1 GCA_031259205.1 Bacteroidales bacterium
ATACGGAAAGAATCATTCGCAACGGTTACAGCCTGGGCATGACCCTTAAGCAGCTTGCCGCAATTACAGACCTGACAGAGGAACAGATAGCTGCTGTTCTGGCCGGAGAGTAGCCGGAAGTACAGGTTGCAAGACGGGAACAGTCTGTGATTTGTGGCTTTTACGAATCACAGGATGCTTTTTGTGTCTGCAATCCCTGTAAACCGCCAAAATCCGTATCCGTCTGCGGGCTTTCTCGTCTTGCCGGTTTGACCTGTTTTGTTCATGTGATTTTCGTATTTCAAAAATAATTCCTGTCTTGGTTAATTCTTTTATTGAGGCGCTATGGGTGGGCATTCACCACATTTTATGAATCCTCTGACGGGGAATTTCGCGCCTTTTGCGGTTAAAAAACCACTTCCGTGGGGGGGATGAATATCAATGGAACAGTCCGTTGACCCATAGCGCCTCAATAAAGAATTAACCGCAATACTGGCAAAATTATATAACAGCACGGTATTTCGCAGGGGTGGGGTTTTCGTTTGTGAAACGGGAAATGACTTGACGGATTATCATGTAAGCAGTTTATTCATAAAAAGTTATGAATTAAACATCAATACTGTTCGCGTCAGGAAGTTTGAATAGGACTGTATAGACGATATGGGCAAAATATTTTGCAAAAGAGCGGATTTTTTCATTTTTTTTTGGCTTTTTAATGTTAAATACTTACTTTCGTGTTTTCAATGTTTAAAACATTCATAAGATGACAGACGACCTTAAAATATCCAATAAAGATAAGGATGGGGAATACAATGTGCATGAAACCAATGAAGTGCAGGATTCCGCCACGCTGTCTGAAGAAGAAGTGAGCAACGATTTGTTGCCGGAAGAGGGCATTTTTGCCGACGAAAAAGAGAAAGAAGAGTTGGAACTTTCTACTCCGAAAATGTTCGACTATTCGACTTTGGAACGAGGCGAGATGCTTGAACATTTGCGCGAGTTGCTGGCAAAAGGCGATGCCGAAAGCGTCAAGGACGAGGTAGACGCCATCAAATACCATTTCTACCGGAAGATGAAGGAGGAAAAGCAGCAAAAAACCGGACGGGAGGAAAAAGAAGAAGAATATGACTATGAAGAAGATCCTCAAGAACTAAGCCTGAAAAAAATCCTGAATCAATACCGTGAAATGCGGAACGAGCAACGGGAAAAGCAGGAGTGGGAAAAACAGGAAAATCTTCGGGAAAAACTCAATATCATTGAAGAACTGAAAGAATTGTCGGCGCGTGGCGATTCTATCGGAGAAAACTTCCACTTATTCAGGCAATTGCAAGCTCGTTGGCGGTCGGTCGGTTTGGTGCCGCAGTCGGAAGTGAAAAACCTTCGGGAAACCTATCATCATTGCGTGGAGGTATTCTACGATTATATGAAAATCAACAAAGAACTGCGTGACTTGGATTTCAAGCGCAATCTCGACGCCAAAACAATCCTGTGCGAAAAAACCGAAGCGCTAATATCCGAAGAATCCTCTGTCGTAAAAGCTTTTCATACCTTACAGGAGTATCATGACCAATGGCACGAGATAGGTCCTGTCCCCAAAGAATATCGTGTAAGTATTTGGGAAAGATTTAAAGCAGCATCTGTTCAAGTAAATAAAAAACACCATGACTATTTCGAAAAATTAAAGGAAACTCGAAAAGCGCGTCTTGTGGCGAAAGAAGCCTTATGTGCGCAGGTGGAGGAGATAACGTTGCGTCCTACGGAGAGCCTTGTGCAATGGGAGAAAAATGCTAAAGAAATTATTACAATACAAAAACAATGGAACGCTATCGGGGCGGCGGCAAAAAAGGATGATAACAAAGTTAACCGTCTCTTTCAGGCCGTCTGTGACCGTTTTTTTGAACAAAAGCGGGAATTTGTCAGTCAGGTGAAAGCCGGACAGGAGCAAAACCTTCAATTAAAACAGGAACTTTGCGAACAGGCGGAGGCGCTCAAAGAAAATTCCGACTGGAAAGCCGCCACCAAAGAAATCATCCAACTGCAAAAGAAATGGAAAAGTATCGGCAACATACCGCTCAAATATCGCGAATCCCTTTGGAAAAGGTTTCGCACCGCTTGCGATTACTTTTTTGAACAAAAAACAAAACATTTCTCCGCTATTGACGAGCAATATAATGAAAACCTGAAAATTAAGCAGGGATTGATTCAAAAAATTCGGGATTTTACACCTTCGGAAGATCCTGAAAAAGATTTGGAACAGTTAAAACAGTTTCAGTGTGAATGGAATGAAACAGGCTTCGTTCCCCTTCAATTCGTGAAATCTCTTCAGGAGGAATACCGGCAAGCTATTCGTCGACAATTTGATGCGCTGAAGGTAGACAAAAGCGACGCCCGTCTGCTTCTCTACCGGCATAAAATCGAACAAATGGCTACTACCCCTCAAACCCGCGGGAAAATTGATACGGAACGCGACCGGTTGATGCGGAAACGCCAGCAACTGCAAAGCGACCTCGTCCTGTGGGAAAACAACATCGGATTTTTCTCAAAAAGCAAGAGTTCCGAAGCCGCAATTGCCGGCGTTGAAGCCATGATTGCGCAAGCCAAACTTGAAGTAAAGGAACTTGAAAATAAAATCAATTTAATAGACAGTCTGGAAAATTAAATGTCAGCACATGAAAAACAATAGCAAAACGTCATCGGCGAAGTATATTTTTGTTACCGGAGGCGTAGCCTCGTCCTTGGGCAAGGGGATTATTTCCTCCTCCATCGGGAAACTGCTCCAGTCGCGCGGCTATAACGTGGCCATACAGAAACTGGATCCGTATATCAATATTGATCCCGGGACGTTGAATCCCTATGAGCACGGCGAGTGTTTCGTAACGCAGGACGGGGCTGAAACCGATCTTGACCTCGGCCATTACGAGCGTTTTTTGGATACGCCAACCTCCCATGCCAACAGCGTTACTACCGGTAAAGTATATCAGGAAGTCATTTCAAAGGAACGGCGCGGCGACTATCTGGGCAAGACGGTGCAAGTCATCCCGCATATTACGGACGAAATCAAACGGCGGGTGCTGCTGCTGGGCAATAAAGGCAAGGCAGATGTGGTGATTACCGAAATCGGCGGAACAGTGGGCGATATTGAATCGCTGCCTTACGTGGAAGTGGTGCGGCAGTTGCGTTACGAACTTGGCGCCGGACAGGTGGCGGTCGTCCATCTTACGCTGGTGCCTTATCTGTCGGCGGCAGGCGAGTTGAAAACCAAGCCCACTCAACACTCGGTTAAAATGCTGCTTGAGGCAGGCGTACAGCCGGATGTGCTGGTGTTGCGTACGGAAAAAAAACTGTCGGAGGACGTCCGGCGGAAGGTAGCCCTGTTTTGCAATGTGGACAAGGATTCGGTGGTGGAATCGATCGACGTTTCCACTATTTATGAGGTGCCGCTGAAAATGCTCGAACAAAAATTAGACGAAACCCTGCTCAAAAAACTGAATCTTAATCCCGACGTCCAACCTCAATTGGACGACTGGCGTGAGTTTGTCGATAAGCTGCATCATCCGGAACGAACGGTTTCCATTGCATTGGTGGGCAAATACGTTGAATTGCCCGACGCTTACAAGTCGATTATCGAATCGTTTGTTCATGCCGGAGTGCGGAACAATTGCAAGGTCATCGTTTCCCGTATTCATGCCGCCGGTTTGACGGATGACAATGTTGCGGAAAAGTTGAAAAGTTTTCAGGGAATCATGGTTGCGCCGGGTTTCGGCGAACGCGGTTTTGCGGGGAAAATCTCGGCGGCGCAGTATGCCCGTGAAAACAATATTCCTTTTTTCGGCGTTTGTCTGGGAATGCAGGTGGCGGTAGTCGAATTTGCCCGCAATGTGTTGGGATGGAAAGATGCTCATTCCACCGAGATGGAACAGACCACCCAACAACATCCGGTAATTGATTTGATGGAACAGCAAAAAGGCGTCACCGAAAAGGGCGGTACCATGCGATTGGGCGCTTATCCGTGCCGCTTGAAGAAGGGAAGCAAGGCGCTGGCCGCTTATGGGCGCGAAGAGATTTTGGAACGCCATCGCCACCGGTATGAATTTAACAACAACTATTTGACGGATTTTGAGGAGGCAGGTATGCTGCCTACAGGTTTTAATCCGGAAACCGGTCTGGTGGAAATTATCGAAATCCCCTCGCACCGATGGTATGTCGGCACACAGTTCCATCCCGAATACAGCAGTACCGTTTTGCATCCGCACCCCTTGTTCGTAAGTTTTGTAAAAGCGGCATTGTCGTTGGTTTGATAATGGATTAAACAACGAGAATTTGTAATGTTCCACGTGGAACATTTTGAAGATTGAAAGACGTCCCTGCGGGATTTTTTTAACCACGAAGTCGCAGAAGTCGCACAAAGGCCTGATGGCGGAGAAAATAGTCTACAGATGGCATAGATGAAGACAAAAAAAACTTTGTGAAACTTCGTGCCCTTTGTGGTTAAAAAAAAACCACGAAGTCGCGCAAAGTAACACATTGTGGTGAATGCCCTGACGGGCAATGACGCTCGTTGGCGGACGCCCTTTTTTCACCGCAATTTTTTTTGTGAAAGAGCTAAGTAAGGGCGTATCGCATACGCCCCTCTTCCGTCAGGCCTCATAAAAAGTGTCGTCCCTGCGGGACTTGTGAAAGAGCAGCTTCGTTGCCGTAGGTTAAAACCTACGGTTAATAAAGTATTGTCCCTGCGGGACTCATGACCCTATTGTCCTGTCATCGTAGGTAACCCTACGATTGATTTAGTGGTTTTGCGGAACTTTGAACTGTGTCCTGTCCGTCAGGTTAAAATGTTCCACGTGGAACATTTTGAAGATGACTTTGTGGTCGGCAAAAAACCACAAGGGTTTTTTTTTAACCACAAAGGGCACGAAGTTTTTTTTGTCTTCATCTATGTACTGTTTTCCGTC
>JAIRLS010000136.1 GCA_031259205.1 Bacteroidales bacterium
GATTTTTTGTTTTTTGCACGGTTATTACCCTGACAGGCGAGGAAAAAAACTTTTTCATGCGCGCGTTTGGAAATTTTATCATATTCATCTAAATTTGCACCCGTATTCATTTACAGTCAAGCATTGATAAAACATATTAAAACGCAATAAGCACAGCATGAAAAGAATATTTTTAAGATTATTGGGCGTAGTGGTATTGACAGGGGCGGTTTTTTCCGTTTCCGCCCAGGACGGGCTTGCGGAATGTACGGCGGAAAGCCCCCGCCACGATTCGAGAGATTCGTATGACCCATTGTCGCCGCAATTGTTTGCCGCCGACGCCGCCAATAACGTATACGCCGCCATCAATGCGGTGGACAACACTGTTGACCTGATGAGGCCGTCGGGCGACAGCCTGAAACGCTATGCCAGCGTGCTGGTGGACGTCATTCGTAAACGGCACGACACACACCGCATTTACCGTCCCAAAAGCGTTGCCATTTACGAAGGTTATGCGCTTTTTCTGGCAGCCAACCGCGACAGCGGCTATCTCGCCATACTGAACTTCGACGGGTCGATTGTCAATAAGTTGCAATTTGCCGGTTCCGCCAATGCATTCAGCTACAGTTATGAAGCTCGGCGTCTGTATATTGCCGGTGATAAGGCTACCGGCTACGACTTCATCTCGCTGGACGCTTCCGGGGGCATCGCCACCGTCAGTCTGGACAAAGCGGCTGTGCTGCACTACAACAAGCCGAAAATGTCGGAAGTCATCGGTATAAAAGACCCATTGGGCATAGGCATGGCGGTAGTCGCCATGAGCGTAGTGTTTCTCAGTTTGTTGCTGCTCTTCCTTGTGTTCAAGAACATGGGCAAAGTGCTGGTGGCACGGCAGAAACGCCGCCACGCGGAACAGACGTTTACCACTGCAACAGTCCTGCCGGGCGACGTCAGCGGAGCAGTATACGCCGCCATCTCCGCCGCCATCCACCTCTACAACGAGGAACTGCACGACGAGGAAACAACGGTGCTTACCATCAATAAGGTATCGCGCAGTTATTCGCCGTGGAATTCGAAAATTCACGGCATCAACACCTATTTTAACCGGAGATAGCCTTATGAAACAACCGCCTTGCCTCGGCGGAAATGAATCGAAACGTAGAAATAACATCTTTTGAAAAATAAAAATTAATAAAAAAAGAATGAAAAAGTATAAATTCACCATCAACGGCACCAATTACGCGGTTGAGATCAAAAACGTCGAAGACCAGAGCATACAGGTAGAAGTGAACGGCACGCCCTACGCGGTGGTCGTGGACAAGGAAATCAAACAGAGCAAGACTCCGAAACTTGTCCGTTCCGTAGCCGTTCCCTCCACCGACCAGTCGGTAGCGGTGAAAACCTCCGCTAAAACAGGCACCATCAAGTCGCCACTGCCGGGCACCATTCTGGACGTACTGGTAAAAACGGGCGACAAAGTGTCCATCGGTCAGAAAGTGCTGCTGCTGGAAGCGATGAAGATGGAAAACAACATCGAATCGGACAAAGCCGGTACAGTCGCCGAAATTAAGGTAAGCAAGGGAGATGCCGTGATGGAAGGCGACATTTTAATCGTGATAGGAGAATAACGCCATGATAACACTTCAAACAAGCGGTTTTCTCGAATTTGTCGGCAGGCAGATGATTCAGTTCTTTGAATACACTGCCTTTGCCAATTTCACTGTCGGACATCTGGCGATGATACTGGTGGGCATGCTGTTCATCACGCTCGCCATCACCAAAGAGTTTGAACCATTGCTGCTGATCCCCATCGGGTTTGGCATGATCATCGGGAACATTCCGTTTTTTCCGGGTTTAAAAATCGGCATCTACGAGGATAACAGCGTGCTGAACATCCTCTACGACGGGGTGTACAACGGCTGGTATCCGCCGCTGATATTCTTGGGCATCGGCGCGATGACCGATTTTTCGGCGCTCATCTCCAATCCCAAACTGATGTTGATCGGCGCGGCAGCGCAATTAGGCATCTTCGGCGCGTATGCCATAGCGCTGGCGTTGGGCTTTGCTCCCCACGAAGCAGGCGCTATCGGCATCATCGGCGGTGCGGACGGCCCGACGGCTATCTTCATTTCGTCCAAACTTGCACCTGAACTGATGGGCGCCATTGCCGTGTCGGCCTATTCGTACATGGCGCTGGTTCCCGTGATACAGCCGCCCATCATGCGCTTGCTTACCAATTCCAAAGAACGGATTATCCGTATGCGACCGCCCCGACAGGTGTCCAAGACGGAGAAAATACTCTTCCCGCTCATTGGCATCCTGCTCACCTGTTTCATTGTGCCGTCCGGGTTGCCGCTGCTGGGAATGCTGTTTTTCGGCAACCTGCTGAAGGAAAGCGGCGTCACCAAACGCCTCGCTACTACCGCCAGCGGCCCGTTGATTGATGTGATCACCATTCTCATCGGCTTGACGGTAGGCGCCTCCACACAAGCAACTTCTTTCCTTACAGCCAAATCATTAGGTATCTTCGCATTAGGTGCAGTGTCGTTTGTAATAGCCACCGCAGGCGGGGTTCTTTTCGTGAAGTTTTTTAACCTCTTTCTCAAGGAAGGCAACAAAATCAACCCGCTTATCGGCAATTCCGGCGTATCGGCAGTGCCGGACAGCGCACGAGTGTCGCAGGTAACCGGACAGGAATACGACAAAACCAACCACCTGCTGATGCACGCCATGGGCCCAAACGTGGCAGGCGTCATCGGCAGCGCAGTGGCGGCAGGTATTCTGCTGAGTTTCCTGTATTAGGCAACACAGTAGCAGAGCAGGTTCCATTTCGCGTGACGAAACTTGCATTTCTCGCATTTCTCGCGATGGAATTTTCCGGAAACTCGTTGCCGTATGCGGCGGTATAAATTCGGAATTAAGAAAATCGAAATCCTGATGATTATGGATAATACCGGTTGATAGGGTTATGTTACATGTCTTCGGAATTCGGTTATATCCTGTTCATTTGACTACGCCGGTTTAAAAATTCGCATCCTTTAATTTTCGCGGGCTGCCGCCTTCTTTCCAGTGCTTTTCGATTTTTTCCAGTGGTATGCCTTTCGTTTCGGGAATATAGAAGTATCCCCAGATGATGCCGGCCAGGGCTATGAGGGCGTAGAACAGGAAGGCTCCGGCCGGGTTTCCCGCCTGTTCGCCTTGTACGGTTATTTCGGCGCCGGGGAGGGTAAAGGCATTTACGATTTTGAAGAAGGTGAATGCTACGATACTGTTGAATATCCAGACGCTCAGCGAACCGATGGAGGAGCCTAATCCCCGCACTTTAAGCGGGAATACCTCGGTAACAATCAGCCATCCCAAAGGGCCTATGCTGATGGCAAAAAAGATAATGTACAGGAATACCGTTATGATCGACAGCCATTTTCCTGCATCGCCCATATCGCGGTTGAATGTGAAGCACAGGGAAAGGCATACGAGCGAAACGAGGATCCCGCTCATACCGAGAAAATACAGCTTGCGCCGGCCAAGCCGATCCACAAAGTAGAGGGACACGATAGTGAAGACTACGTTCACGATGCCCACGCCCACCGAAGCCCATATTGCCGAAATGTTGTCCGCAAAGCCGGCCATCAGAAATATTTTGGGACAGTAGTACATAATCGTATTGATACCTACCGACTGCTGGAAGAACATAATGCCTACGGCAATAATCAGGGCGTTGCGCAGCCACGGTTTGAAGATTTCGCGCCAACCGGCGCGTTCCCTGTTTTGCGCGATCTCGTCCTTTGTCCGCGACAGCGAAGTCTCTATCAGTGCAGGATCTTCGATGCGCGCGAGCGCCCTGCGACTTTCGTCCTCGCGTCCTTTCAGGAGTAACCAGCAGGGCGTTTCGGGAAGCAACCACATGCCGGCGAACAGGATGACGGCCGGCACTACGCCAATGTAGAACATCGGTCGCCAGCAGGCCGGATTCGCATTGTCGGCAAAAAACAGGTCGCTAAGATAGGATACGAGGATGCCGATGGTGATCATCAGTTGGAAGAGTGAAACCAGACGGCCTCTGATTCTTGCCGGCGATATTTCGGCGATATACAGGGGTACGGCAAACGACGAAACGCCAATGGCAACGCCCAGAAAGAGCCTTGCGACAATCAGTTGTGCAGGCGATCCGGCCAAACCCGACCATATCGCACCGACGGCAAAAATCACGGCCGAGGCCAGAATCACCGTTTTGCGCCCGAGCAGGTCGGTGACACGCCCGCAAAACAGTGCGCCGACGATGGCGCCAAGCAGTCCGGCGGTCGTAATGCTTTCCACTGCAGCGTCGTCGATACTGAAATACGGTTGAAAATAAGGTATTGCACCGGAAATCACGCCGGTATCAAATCCGAAAAGCAGGCCTCCCAAGGCCGCAATCATGGCAATAAAATACACCATGTATTTGTTATATTCCGTTTTCATCATTACTGTTATTATTCAGGGTATATAATTTTTCCAGACATATTCTTTTAATTGTGGTTGCGGGACAAAGCGGAAGGTGTCCGGATTATCTTCAAATAAGGTGTAGATGGGCGTTCCGCGCCTTATGCCCAACTCTTC
>JAIRLS010000161.1 GCA_031259205.1 Bacteroidales bacterium
CCGGCTACGCTGATGACGAACGTAATCAGCATGGCAAAGACAAATACTTTTCCGGTGTTGGTTTCCGACTTGTACAGATCGCGGTAGGTATCGTCCAGGAAGTGATATTCGAATGGATAGCCGGGTTCCCGCTCTTCCCATTCGGCGCGGATGATGTCAAGGGATTGTTGCGGGTCGCCGGTGATTTTGAAAAAAACGGGACACCATTTTTCTTTCGACAATTTGGCATACACCTGCGGGTCGACTTCGTCGCGCAGGGAACGGATATACACATTGCGCAGCACGCCTTTTATTTCCAGTCGTTGTCCTCCGTTTGCAAGGATGATCCGGCCAACGGCCGGCGGTTTCAGGTTCAACAGTTTCATCGCACTTTCATTGATGATTACCGGCATGGCGGAATCGCCGGCGGCTTCCAGGTAGAAAGGATTTTCGCCTTCGATGATTTTCATGCCCATAAAGTCGAAATAGTTTGGTTTCACATAGTTCATCTCCATAACGACCATATCGGAAGAACCGATGTTTGCGATTCCCCATCCCTGCTGCCAGTCGGTCGGCAGAGAATTTTTCACGGTGATATCGCGGATGGAAGGATTTTTCAGCATCTCGTCGCGGAAAGATTCGTAGTTTCGGGCAAAATTATCGCGGCCATACACGTGGATGACATTCTCTTTATCAAAGCCCAGATCGTGGTCGACCATGAATTGCAACTGTCGGTACATGAAGCTCACCGTTATTAGCAGGGCGATGGACGCCGCAAACTGGAGGATGATCAGGCTTTTCTGAAAGAGGGAAATGTTTTTCCCCTTGAACGTTCCTCCCAGCGTCTGAACGGGGTTAAAACCGGTCATGTACAAGGCCGGGAAAGTGCCGGACATCAAAACCGTAACGACAAACAACGCGGCAAGGAACAGGTAAAGTCGCGGCGACGCCAGATCGATCGTAATGTTCGCGCCCGTGAAATCGTTGAACACCGGCAACGCCAGATACGCTAAAAACAATCCGGCGCCAATGGAGATGAGCACATAGGCGGCCGTTTCCGCGTAGAAGTCGAGCGCCAGACGGCTTTTTACGGCGCCATACGCTTTTTGGACGCCGATGTTTCGGGCGCGGAGAAACGAGGTGGAAATAAACAGATTCGTGAAATTGATGCAGGATACAATCAGGATAATCAGCGCCACCGACATCAATATCAGAATCAGCGATTGATTGCCTGTTACCAATCCGCCATGCCCTTTAAGCTCATCGCTGAAATGGATTTTCTTTATCGGTTCCAGTGTGTACTTCGCTTCGAGCGTTTTAAACATCTCCATATTCCGGTACAGTATTCCGGTCAGGGATTCTTCTAATGGCCGGATGTCCGTACCCGATGCAAGCGTAAAAAAGGTCATGTAACCGTCTCCTCTACCCCATCTTTTACTAAGATATTCACCGAACGGCGGGAATACCAGATCGGATTGCAGACTCGAATTGCCGGGCATATCTTCCATGATACCTGCGACCGTGAAATCGCTTCCATCCACTTGCAACTGCTGCCCGACAGGGTGCCGCCCGGGGAAATATTTCCGTGCGGCCGATTCGCTGATGACCACCCTGTCCGGCGCGGCGAGCGCCGTGGCCGGATCGCCTTCTTTCAGCGCAAAAGAGAAGAAGGTAAAGAAATTGGGATCTGCAATATACACCTTCGTATCGGGATAGTAAATTTCGCCGACCTTAATACTTTCGTATTGCGTCAGAACCCGCGACATATCTTCTATCGCCGGAAATTCCGCCTGCGCTTCTTCTCCGAGAGGCCGGAAGGTAGAGCCTATTTTCACCGGGTTATTGTTTAGTAAGACGTGGAGATTGATCCGGTACATTTTATCCCCGTTTTTGTGGAAACTGTCAAAGCTCCACTCGTTGATAGCCCACCAGCCGACGATTACGGCCACTGCAATCCCCAAACTCAAGCTGCTTATGTTGAGCAGGCCGACGACCTTCTGTTTTTTGAAATTTCGGATAAATTGTTTCATTACAAAGTATTTCTCAATTACATCTTGCTCTGCACCTCCGTTACAATCTGTCCGTCGAACAAATTCACAATGCGATGCGCAAACGAAGCATCGTGCTGCGAGTGCGTCACCATTACGATGGTCGTACCCTCCCTGTTCAGATCCGAGAGCAAATCCATCACATCGCGCCCGTTCTTAGAGTCCAGATTACCGGTCGGCTCGTCGGCCAGAATCAGCTTAGGATTGGCGACCACGGCGCGGGCTATAGCCACACGCTGCTGCTGCCCGCCGGAGAGCTGGTTGGGGAAATGCTTCGCACGGTGGCTGATATTCATCCGCTGCAACGCTTCATCGACCCGCTGTTTGCGTTCGGTCTTGTTGATTTTCATGTATACCAGCGGCAGTTCTACGTTCTGGAAGACATTCATCTCTTCAATCAGGTTGAAACTTTGGAATACAAAGCCGATGTTCCCCTTGCGCGCCTGGGTGCGGTCTTTTTCCTTCAGGTGGCCGACTTCTTTCCCGGCCAGATGGTACGTCCCTGACGTCGGATTGTCCAGCAGTCCGAGAATGTTCAGCAACGTCGACTTGCCGCAGCCCGACGGGCCCATGACGGCAATAAATTCACTTTCGTTGACTTCCAGCGATACTTCATTCAACGCGACGGTTTCTACTTCTTCCGTGCGGAATACTTTTTTTAAATTTTCAATTTTTAACATAATGTTTGTTTGTTTGTTGTTGTTTTATTTATTTGTTTGGCTGTTTAGTTGGGCAGGGTTATCAAATCGGCCGGTCAATATTCAATGGTTAGCGCTTTTACCGGGTTACGTTTCAGGACATGGAGGCTGACGCCGGAGGTGGCCAGCAGGGCAATGACGCACTGGGCGACTACCGGCAGGACAAAGACGATCCAGTCCGGCGACATGCGGTTGGCATAATTTTCCAGTATCCGGACGATAAAATAGGCCGCTACGGGAATGGCGACCACCGCTGCATAGCCGATCCATTTCAGGACGTTTAGCGAAAGCAGGACAAAGATCGAACAGCGCCCGGCGCCGTGGATCCGACGGATGCCGATTTCTTTTGTCCGGCGCATGGCCGTGAACAGGTGAATGGCCAGCAGACCCAGCATGGCCACAAAAATAGACGCCAGCGACGCAATCAGCGCCAAACGGGTAAAGGTTTTTATTTCTTTAAATTTTTCGGCATAAATATCGGCGCTCCAGCGGGGGTTCAGCACAAAGTCGGGGTCGAATTGCCGGAAGACGTTTTCGGTTAACTCCCGCACACGAACGGGATTTACGCCGTCGTTGAACCGGATGTTGAATATGATGGAGAGGAAACTGCGATTTAATACCAGCGGTTCAATGCTTAAAACAGGGTTGTCGTAATAAAAATCTTTCACTATCCCTGTTACTTTGACCGGCCGGTCATAAAAACCGAAGGCAAACGTTTTGTCGAGGGGCGATTCGCCGCCCAGCATCTTTACGGCCGCTTCGTTCAACAGAATCATCGGGATGCTGTCGGGGTCGTCGTCGCGCCAGAATCGCCCCTCGACCAGTTCGAGCTCCATCAGTTCCGGCATACCGGTCATCAGGCGGTATTCATTAATTATTAATAGTTTTTCCGGCGCATTCCAGGGGGCTATACCCTGCCCGCTACATCCGAGGCCAAATGTATGTTCGGACCCGCCGACGTCTTTTACTTCGGGATATTTCAACAATTCCTGCCGGATGGCCGGATAATTTTTGAAGGTCGCGGCATTGCCTGTAACGAGCATCAAATTGTCGGGATTATAGCCTAACGGAAGTTTCTCCATATAGGCCGTCTGCTTGTACAGCGTTACGATGGCGATCAGCAGGATAATCGAAATCACCGACTGAAATACGACAATGCCTGCCGTCAACCGGTGTCGGGAGAATTTTATCCGCTTGCCGAGTATTTCGAGCGGGGAAAAACGGCTCAGATAAAGCGCCGGGTAGAAGGCCGACAGGATAACCGTCAGCGCAAACAGCGTCAGCGCCGCTGTGATAAATAACGGGTTGAGCAGCTGTATCAGGTCAATGTTTTTATTAATCAATTGGGCAAAATACGGCACGCAGAGGACGGCCAGCGCAAATCCGAGGACGAACGCGATGAACACAATCAGCGCCACCTCCGAAAAGAAGAGCCGGATGATGTTCCGAATAGACGCCCCGTTGGTTTTGCGGATGCCGATTTCGTTCATCCTTAAATGTCCCTGCGAGATAAAGAGGTTGATGAAATTCGTTACCGCCAGCGCGAGAATAAACAGCGCCAGCCCGGAGAGAATCCAGATAAATCGCATATCGCCCTGCGCGTTCTGCAAAAAGAAATTCGCTTTGGAGTGCAGGTATACATCGTCGAGCGGTTCTGTTTCGCCGCGTGTGTTGGGGCTGCCTATCGCCTCGTCCCATGGTTTCACTATCGGCAGGTAGGCCTGCTCGATCGCTGTCTGCGCTTCGCGGAGCGACACACCGTCGCGGATTAGGTAATAGGTATTAAATTCGAGTCCTTTGGCTGCTTCGAGCCACGGGATAGATTGGATAGGCGCCAGCAGGTCAAACGAGAAATGCGTGTTTTTAGGCAATTCTTCCACTACGCCCGATACTACATAATCTCTGCTCATATACGTCAGTGTTTTACCCATTGCCGCTTCGGGCGAGCCGAAAGTAATAACGGCCTGACGGCGCGTAAGGACAGTTGCTTCGGGTACGGCCAGAGCGGTTTCCGGCACGCCTTCGACCCATTTCATCGGAAATATTCGGAAAATTTCCGTATCGGTCAACAGGACTTTTACGTCGGGGAAGCGTTTTTGTTCGCTGGTAATTTCAACAAGGCCAATGTTGGACATCTGGGCGGCGGCTTCTACGGCAGGGACTTTGGCGGGCAGTTCGGTATAGGCCTGGCGTACGTTAAGCGGCGAATAATGGGTTTGTCCCTCCCGTTCAAAGACGGTCAATAGCCACACAATCCGTTCGTGGTTGGTAAAATGTTTGTCATAACTCCATTCGTTCACCACGAATAAAATCAGCAGGATCGATGCAGCCAATCCGATGGCCAATCCCGTAATATTTATCCAAAGGAAGAAACGGGTGCGGCGGTATGTGTTGAAAATATTCATTGTATTTATATAGTTTATGGGTTATTTCGTATCAATTATTGAGCGCTTTTGTCGGGTTTGCAATGGCCGAGCGGTAGCTGCGGACGCTGACGGTGAGCAACGTGATGAGCAGGACTATCAGCCCGCCGGCGAGGAATACCCACCAGTAGACCGGAATCTGGTAGGCAAAGTTTGCAAGCCATTGGGCGGTTGCATACCATGCAATCGGTATGGCGACGACGAAGGCAATGCCTAATTGGACGAGGATGGCGCGGTTGAGTAATAGCATAATTTCGGTAGCCGACGAGCCGTTGACTTTGCGGATGGCGATTTCTTTTTCCTTGTATTTGGCGTTGAACAGAATCAGTCCGTAAATGCCCATGACGGCAATGACGACGATGATCAATCCGAAGAGCCCGATGAGCTTCGCCATGTTATTTTCTTTTTGGTAGAGGCGATCCATTGATTCGTCGAGGAAGTGCGTTTCCAGCGGGTCGTTGCTGTATTGCGTCCACACCTGCTCGATGTGACGGAGGGTGTGAGGGATTTCGACTCCGGAGAGTTTCAACAGCACGTACTGGAAGTTCTGCCATTGCGAGAGGACGCCGAAGGCCATCGGGGCAATCGGATGGTGGAGGGACTGGAAGTTGACGTTGCGTGCAACGGCTTGTACGCGTCCTGGGCCGAAGGCGGGGAAATCTTTCCCGACAATGGTTTCGTCAAATTCATATCGTTCGAGGAAGGCTTCGTTGACGACGATTTGGGAGACGACGGAATCCATCGATTCGGGTTTTCGTCC
>JAIRLS010000167.1 GCA_031259205.1 Bacteroidales bacterium
CGAACGCCGTTGTCCGGGAGTCGGGTATTTTCTTCCATCAGCAGGTTGAAATCAATCTCGTGCAGGGTTTGTGTTTCCGCAACAGCGCCGTTTTCTACTTTAAATGTGCGGAAGGGGTATTTTTTGAGCAGGTTGTAGTTGTGCGTAATCATGACAACGGTTTGTCCGGTTTCTTTGATGCTGATAAGCAAGTCCATGATTTCCGACGATGTTTCCGGATCGAGATTGCCTGTGGGTTCGTCTGCAAGAATCAAAGCGGGACGGTTGAGCAGAGCGCGAGCGATCACCACTCGTTGCTGTTCTCCGCCCGAAAGCTGATGCGGCAGCGCCTCGCTCTTATCGTCAAGGCCTACCTGCTGCAATACTTCGTCGATGCGTTTTACGGCAAGTTTATGTTTCCATCCGGTAGCCTGAAGGACAAACATCAGGTTGGCGTACACGCTGCGGTCGGTCAACAGTTGAAAATCCTGAAACACGACGCCCGTCTTCCGCCGAAGGTAAGGGATCTGTTTCTTTTTCAACTTATGCAACAGATAGCCGTTCACAACAGCCTCCCCTTTCTTTAATGGCAACTCGGCAGTCATGGTTCTAATCAGGCTGGTTTTTCCACCCCCTACCCTGCCGATAAAATAGACAAACTCCCCATGTTCGATGGAAAAATTGACATCTTTCAGGATCAAATGATTCCCGTATAAGATACTGACATTGCTGAATGAAACAACAGGCGAAGACATTTTATGAATTATAATCGAATGCAAATATAGAATCGAAAATCGAAAATAAAAAATTAATGTAAAAGAATATGCTTGATATTTTGTCTTTATTTGAAAATTTAACCATTTTTAACATAAATATTGCGAATAATAGCTTAAACTTGCAAAATAAATTATCTGATAAACATGTCGTTTTTTATTAAAATAAGTTACATATTATCGTACTTTTTCCTGTCCGTTTGCTTGTTTTCGGTACATGCGCAGAATTTTGATCTCCAATCTCCCATACCTGCCGATACTTCCATTGTAATCCGGCAATTGGACAACGGGTTGAAGTATTATTTGCGTTACAACGCGAAACCGGAGAAACGAGTAGAATTTCGGCTGGCAGTAAAAGCCGGTTCGATCTGCGAAACAGACCGGCAGAAAGGATTGGCTCATTTCGTGGAACACATGTGTTTCAACGGGACTAAAAATTTCAAAGAGAACGAGTTGGTCAATCTTTTGGAAGAGATGGGCGTCAAATTCGGAAACGACCTGAACGCTTACACCAGTTTTGACGAAACGGTGTACCAGTTGCAGGTGCCTTCCGACCGTCCCGACCTGATTGATAAAGCCTTCCAAATCATGGAAGACTGGGCGCATCAAGTCACCTTTGCCGACAAGGACATTGATGCGGAACGGGGCGTTATCGTTGAGGAATGGCGGCTGGGGCTGGGCGCTAACGACAGGATGCTCCGCAAATACCTTCCGGTGATGTTCCACGGTTCCCGATATGCCGACCGCCTCCCCATCGGCGATATGGACATCGTGAAAAACGCCCCCTACGAAGAATTGCGTCAATTCTACCGCGACTGGTACCGCCCCGAACTGATGGCGCTGATAGTAGTAGGCGACATGCCGGTGAAAGACATGGAAGAAAAAGTAAAAAAACATTTTTCCGGCATCGAAAACCCGAAAAATGCACCGGAAAGAATCGCCTACGACATGCCGGGCAACAAAGAACCGTTGGTAGCCATCGTAACCGACAGGGAAGCGACACAAAGCGTCATCCGGATGTTTACCAAACTACCCAAAATAACCTTCGTAACCGTAGGAGATTACCGGACGCTATTAACACAAATGCTTTACAACACCATGATCAACAAACGGTTTGACGAGATAGCCCAGACCCCCGACGCGCCTTTCCTCTATGCAGGTTCCTCTTACGGCGATTTCTACGGACCGGTAGACGTCTACTCCTCGGCGGCGATCGCAAAAGAAAAGGAAATAGACCGCTCATTTCAGGCCCTACTTACCGAAAACGAACGAATAAAAAGATTCGGATTCACACAAAGCGAACTGGATCGCGAAAAACAGGAAATCCTTGCCCAATACGACAAAATCGACAAAGAAGCAGGAAAAAATACCTCCGGCGACCTTGTGGAGGAATATGTCCGCAATTTTATTGACGATGAACCGATTCCGGGACCAAAACAGGAAAATGCCTATGCCCTGCATTTCATACCGGACATCACGCTGGAAGAAGTCAACCGGTTAGCCCAACAATGGGTAACCGACGAAAATGTCTGCATAATTGTTACGGCGCCGGAAAAAGAAAACATCAAAATCCCCGCAAAAGAAGACCTTATCCGTCTGCTGCAAACAGTCAAACAGTCCGACATCACGGCATACGTCGATCAGGTTGTTGATCAGCCGCTGGTAGCCGTGCTCCCGGAAGGCAGCCGCGTGTTTCGCCGTAAAGACAACCCCGACTTCGGTACCACAGAACTGACTTTCATGAACGGAGTGAAAATCATGCTGAAACATACCGACTTCCAAAACGACGAGATCCTGTTCTCCGGCTTCAGCCCGGGCGGCACTTCTGTCTATACCGACGAAGATTACATGTCGGCGACAATGGCTGCGGGAATCGTTTCGCAAAGCGGATTGGGCGAATTCGACCAAATTGCCCTCGGCAAAAAACTGGCAGGGAAAACAGTGCGCCTTTCGCCGTATATCAATGATCTGTGGGAAGGCGTCAGCGGGTCGACTACCCCCAAAGACCTGGAAACCATGCTTCAACTCAATTACCTGTATTTTACCGCCGTCCGCCGCGACGAAGAAGCCTTCAAAGCCTATATCTCCCGCATCGAAAATCAGGTGCGAAACATGAAAAGCAACCCGATGAATGCTTACATGGACACACTCTACCAGATTGTGAACTGCTATGACCCGCGCACAGTGGTCATCCCAAGCGAAAAACAACTGGCACAGATCAACCTGAACAGCGCTATGAACATTTTCCGCGACCGGTTTGCAGATGCAGGCGACTTTAAGTTTGTGATGGTCGGTAATTTCGAACTGAAAACCCTGATCCCCCTGCTGGAAAAATACCTCGGCGGACTTCCGTCGAAACAACGCATGGAGACATGGCGCGACGTGTCCCCCGAATTTCCCCAAGGCATCGTCCGCTTCAACGATCCGCGCAATTCGGAACCGCAAAGCCGCGTCAATATCTTCATGAAAGGCGATTTTACATGGAAATACAAGGAACGCCTGCAATTTTCCATTCTTCGCGACATCCTGAACATCAAACTGCGCGAATCCATGCGCGAAGATCAGGGAGGAGTTTACGGCGTCCAACTGTACGCTTTCGCCGCCCCCTATCCCAAGCCGCGCTATTCGGTAACAGTACAGTGGGGATGCGCTCCGGAAAACGCCGATAAACTGGAAAGCGCCGTATTTGCCGAAATAGACAAAATCAAAACCAGCGGCCCGCAAGCGGTTGACCTGAACAAAGTAAAAGAAATCATGATTCGCGAGAGGGAAACCGGTATGAAAGAAAATTCATGGTGGCAAAATGCCTTACTCAACGTTTACCGTCAAAACGATAAACTGACGAGCCTCGAAGAATTTAAGAAAGCGGTACAGGCCGTCACTGCCAAAAATATCAAAACCATCGCCGGCAAATATCTCAACAGCACCAATTACGTGACGGGACGATTGATGCCTGCGGAACAGCCGGTAAACGAATAACAGGCCGGTCAGCCACGGGATACAGTGAAAAACAAATTGAAACGTTTCGCCGATATGGCTACTTATCCGAATGTGGTGTCGCCCCCGTTTGCGGAAATATTCCGTACCGATTATCTTATGAAAGGCAGATGGAAAGACGACTTTTTCGGCAACGGACATCCGCTGGTGCTGGAACTCGGATGCGGAAAAGGCGAATATACCGTTGCGCTGGCGCGGAAATATCCCGAAAAAAACTTCATCGGCGTGGACATCAAAGGTGCGCGGATGTGGACAGGCGCCACCGACGCCCTGCAAAGCAAACTTGACAATGCGGCTTTTCTGCGAATCCGTATCGAGTTTATCCGCTCCTGCTTCGCGTCCGGCGAGGCGTCGGAAATATGGATTACCTTCCCCGACCCGCAACCACAGCAAAGCCGCATCAACAAACGGCTGACGTCCGTACGTTTCCTCGAACTGTACCAAAACATCCTTCGACCCAACGGCATTATCCACCTGAAAACCGACAGCGAAAGCCTGTTCGAATACACGCGACGGGTATTGCTGCACAACCGGCTACCCATCCGGTGGTGCACTTCCGACTTGTACCGGTCGGCTCTGCCGGACGAGATCCTGTCCGTGCAAACTTACTATGAAAAAATGTTTACGGCAAAAGGCTTCTCCATCAAATACCTGCAATTCACCCTTCCACCCGGACAACTCCTGTGCGAGCCGGACGGGAAAACGCCGGAAACAACGCTTTGACGGCTTTTTGACCTGCCGTATGTACGGAGTGGCTTCGATTCCCCGTAATGGAATCATATCAATCCCTAACTCCGTCATATTTATCCCGTCTATGATTGTAATAGCTTAGTAAACAAAAGTATGCAGGATTTTATAGGCTACCTAATTAGGTAGCCTATAAAATCGGTGTAATAGTTTAAATATTAATATTTTATAGAAAATAACTACCTGACTTTTGCGGAGTTAGGGAT
>JAIRLS010000189.1 GCA_031259205.1 Bacteroidales bacterium
ACAACCCGCACGGGCTATTACCTGCGGAAGTACAACAACTGGAAATCCGGCCGCGACAACAGCGCCGACGGCGAGGTGCGCCTCTTCCGTTTGGCCGAACTGTACCTGAACTTCGCCGAATCGGCCAACCGCTCGGCCGGCCCGGACGTTGCCGTCAATCTGGGGAACGGCGTCTCCATGTCCGCCCGCGACGCCGTTAACGCCATCCGGTCTCGCGCCGGCATGCCGCCCTTCCCGGCCGGGATGACGCAGGACGCCTTTGAACAAAAGTACCGCAACGAGCGGCGCGTGGAACTGGCTTTCGAGGAACACCGCTACTTCGACGTGCGCCGGTGGAAAATCCTCGAACAGTCGGAACGTTTCCTCACCGGTATGCGCATCACGCAGACCGGCGCCGGTTTTAGCTATGAACGCATCGGCTTCGAACGGGCTTCGGGGATTGAAAAGTATTATTTCTACCCCCTCGACCAGACCGAAGTAAACAAAATGCAGGACCATACCGGCGTCAACTGGCAGAACCCCGGCTGGAATTAAAATTTTAAAAAAATAGAAATCATGAAAACAAAAAGAACATTATGGCTTAGTTTGATGAGCGCAGCCCTGCTTCTGGGGGCGTGCGACGATCCGATACCCTCGATAGAAGCGGAACGGTTCATGTACCTCTCCCTGACAGGCGCAAAGGAAATACCGGCCGTCAAAAAGCTAAACTTGGAAAGTACGGCCGATACGGTGTTTTACATCACCATGGCCTACGGCGGGACGACGAACTATGAACAGGGCGACATTTCCGCTACGCTGGCCGCAGACCTCTCGCTTGTGGATGCGTTCAACGCAGCGAACAACACCGACTACCGGCCGCTGCCGGAAGCCGCGCGGTCGTTCGACAAGACCGAACTCCGGATTATCAACGGTAAAAACAGGTCGGAAGAGCCGATAAAACTGACGATTCGTATCAACGCGCTCGACTTGAGCGTCGACCACCTGTTGCCGGTCACTGTCCGCTCCGTCAGCGGAGGCCTGCCGCTGAACGAGGAAATGAAAACCCTTTACCTCCTCTTTCAGGGCGACGTGGACGAGGATAATGGCAAAAACCTCTGGCACACTTCAGGCGCTTCCTCGGAGTGGCAGACGTATGCCGCGGCGCTGGCCTACGACGGCAACCCCAATACCTACTGGCATTCCGACGCCGCCGGCACCCTGCCGCAATGGTTCGCCGTCAACATGGAAGGCTTCAAGCGCATCGACGGCTTCACGTGGGTCAATCGCTCCGACCCGGGGCAGGAAGCCCTGCCCAAACACGTGAAAATAGAAACCGGCATGAACGGCACGGAATGGACCGAAGCGCTCGACATACCCGAAATGGATAAGTCGCGCGTCATGCAGGTACTCCCGCTGGAGAGCACCGTAGTGGCCAAGTATTTCCGGATAACCGTGCTAAGCACTTGGAACGACGCATCGTATACGTATGTGGGCGAGGTGGACATCTATTCGGGCGAAGAGCCGGAGCCGGAACGGGAAATAGAGTGGGCAAAAAATACCTGGGAAATCGTTGATTACTCCAGCGATTGGCGCGCCAATAACGATATTTGGAATGTCGCAAGTACGATTGACGGGGATATCGGCAGGAGTTGGCACACCGACCCCACCGGCTCCCTGCCGCAGTGGTTTATCATCGACCTGAAGCAGAGTTTCATGATTCGTGGCTTCCTGCTCTGGAACAGACAGGAAGACCATGGCAGCGAACCTAAAAACATCGTCTTTGAAACGAGTAACGACGGGACGACGGACTGGAGGGTCTTGCTTGACGAACCGGAAATGAGTACTGCCTACAACCACGAACTGGACCTGCCGGCGACAAATCCGCAGAGAGGACGTTATCTCCGGGTGACCGTAAAATCAAACTGGTCGGGTTATGGCTTTACTTATATCGCCGAACTGACCCTGTATTAAACGATGGAGGACAGGGGAAAGACATCAGAAATTCCCTGAACGACATGCACTTTGAACAGGAATCATCACTCAAAACTTCAGTTTAATTTCTAATTTTTTAATAACAAATAAATAAATTGAAAACTAAATTTAAACAAGCCCTTATGATTGTTGCAGTCATATTTTGGGGAACGTCTTGCGACGCCGAAGACAAACCGGAAAGCCGGATTGCAACGGATGTGACCTCCTTGACCTTCGAACAGGAAGGAGGCAGTTTGCAACTTGCAGTTCGATCCAACACGGACTGGACGATAGACAAAAGCGGTTGCGCGTGGGTAACGGTGAATACGCTGGCCGGCTCAGGCAACCAGACCATCACCGTCACTGCGCCAAAAAATACGGAGACGTACCGCACGGGCCAAATCGTCCTGCGTGCAGGCGACAAATCTAAAGAGGTGAACATCGCACAGTATTCGGACGAACAACCATCCTCCGACCGTCTGTCGGACGTTTCGGGTAAGCAGATTGACATACTCGGCTGGTGGGGTATACGCGCCGGTAGTGCGGCTGCCATTCATCAAGACATGGCGGACGCCGGATTTACCGTCAATATGGCCGTTGATTTGGTCGGCGAGCTGGCCTCTGTCTTTGCTGACGGTACGGAACGGTTTTTCAGCCTGATGGATGCGACGGCTGCCGTCAATATGAAAACAATGGTCAGCGACTTCGTATTCGATTATCTTTCAGGGACAGACATTGACCGTCTAAAATCGCATCCCGCTCTTTTCGGCTATTTCATTCATGACGAACCTCGCCAAAGCGATTTCCCGGAGATGACGGCAAGGGTAAACAAAGTACAGGCCCTGGATAGCGCACATCCGTGCTACATCAATCTGGCGCCCTGCTTGTACTGTGCGGACGCTACGCCCGACAGCTGGATGCCGGAGCTGTCGTGCGGCCCTGCGTTTCCGGAGCCGTCGCCGTGCGTGCGGTTTGTACAAAAGTTCATTCGGGACGTACCCGTACCGATACTTTCTTTCGACATGTACCCGATATGGCAAAATACCGTCACGCGGAAGCGTGAATTGCAGGTTCGCTGGTATTATACGCTGGAGGTGATGTCGTCCGAGGCGAGGAAGGCAGGTAAACCATTATGGGCGTTTGCGCTGTCCACGGCACACAAGAATTTTGAATTTCCATACCCGCTTCCTACGCTCAACGATATTCGTTTGCAGGTGTACAGCGATTTGGCATACGGCGCGCAATGTATCCAGTACTTCACTTACGCTCATGTGGCTAACGATGGTTGGCAGGCGCCTACAGGCCCAAACGGGGAAAAACAAGAAACCTGGTACATCATAAAAGAGGTGAACGAAGAAATTAAGGCGCTGTCGCCGGTATTCCTGAACGCTACGGTAGAATGGATAGCACACACGGGCGAGATTCCCGCCGGCTGCACGGCGCTGGACGTATCGAAACTGCCTTCGGTATTCCATTCCCTGAACATTGACGGAGGAAAAGGCGCTTTGGTTTCGCTGATGAAAAAGGGGAACGACCACTTTCTGGTGATTGTCAACCACGACATCAACGAAGTCATCACCGTACAGGCATCGGGAACGCCGGATTTACGTCGCGTCAAAAAAGACGGTTCCGTCGTTATCGCTGACAACCGGATTCACACCGTCATGCCGGGCGACGTACTGATTTATTTCTGGAAACAGGACGGATCACTGTAACAGGGCGCGTATTTGACGTCCGGCATTTCTGTACCCACGACGGACAGGAAATACGGACGACGGTTTGCCGAAAGGGTATTCTTTGCGTTGCGCATACTACGCCCATTCAAACGGCGGCATGACACTTTCGGGCGGCGAAGCGCTGATGCCGCCCGAATTTTCATTGGCATTGCTGAAGGCAGCCCACAAAAATGAAATACATACCGCTATTGAAACGTCGGGGGGGCGGACGTAAAAAGGATTGGCATTGCTAACTATATATAGATTTTGATAAGACAAAGAACACAAATAGTTGAATTTTACACATATAAATTGGGCAAAAAGCAGAAAAGCTATACTTAATTAGCAATGCCAAAAATCAAAAGGAACACCATAAAAAACAGAGTTATATAGAAGAATATGATGGATATGTCAAATTTTATCAACAAACCATTAACAAAACAACAAATGAATAATAAGCAAATAAGGTTGGCGGGTGTGTGTTGCCATGCTTTGCTACTAAGGTTGTTTTGCTGTTTAAATAAGGTGGAAACAGGCTTTTATTTTTCGACCGGAAAACTACCCGCAAAGAATATTCAAATATCGCAAACATCAAAATTGTTTTCACACCATTTCCGGTAGAACCAAAAATAAAAAGAGGGTGACTCGGTTTTGAGACAGCCCCCATTGTCAATCGCCTGCCCGTCAAGTCCTTGAGGGACGACACTTTATTAAATCGGTTAATAAAGTATTGTCGCTGCGCGACTTTGCGGCAAAAACGTCGTTCGTCATTATAACTGCAAGGAACGAAGCAAGAAGTAATTCATCTCTTCATGTTCGCAAAGACGATGCGACAATTGGAAATGCCCCCGTATCATTCATAATTTTGGAAATCTTACGATAATCATGTAAATTTGCGCCGTAAATACCGTCAAGGGGTGTCCGTGCAGGACTGAGATTACACCCTTAATACCTGATGCGGGTAATGCCGTCGTAGGAATGATAGGAATCTCTTTTGACTGCGGACGCCGTTGATACGTTCATTTCAAAAACGATGAATACAAGTCCTAAAATAAGTTATCCGGCGTCGGAAAAGATTTATGTGTCCGGAAAGAGTAATGATATCAGGGTAGGAATGCGCCGGATAAGCCTGACGGATACCGTTTCCGTCGAACATGGAGAGGAGAAGCGCGAGCGGAACCCGCCGGTAGTGGTGTACGATACCAGCGGCCCCTATTCCGACACTGCCGCCGCTGTTGATATTGCCGGGGGGCTTCCCCGCTTGCGCGAAGCGTGGATTGCCGGCAGAGGCGACACGGAACAACTGTCGCACTTTTCGTCCCGCTATGCCGACGAACGACTGACCGACCACAGGTTGGACGGCCTGCGTTTTCCGGTCGTCCATTTTCCGCGTCGCGCCCGACCGGGCAAGACCGTCACGCAGATGTTCCATGCCCGTCGGGGCGTGATTACACCCGAAATGGAATATGTGGCCATTCGTGAAAACATGTTGAACGAGGAAGCAGGCATTTCCACTCACATCACGCCCGAATTTGTCCGCGAGGAAGTGGCTGCCGGACGCGCCGTTATCCCTGCCAACCCCAATCATCCGGAATCCGAACCGATGATTATCGGCGCTCGCTTTCTGGTCAAAATCAACGCCAATATCGGTAATTCCGCCCTGTCGTCGGGGATAGACGAAGAAGTGGAAAAAGCGATATGGAGTTGCCGGTGGGGAGGAGATACGCTCATGGATTTGTCAACAGGCGACCACATCCACGAAACGCGGGAATGGATCGTGCGCAACCTGCCTGTCCCGATAGGCACCGTACCGGTGTATCAGACGCTGGAAAAGGTAAACGGCGAAATATCCGCATTGACATGGGACGTCTACCGCGATACGCTTATCGAACAGTGCGAACAGGGCGTCGATTATTTTACCATCCATGCCGGATTGCTACAAGCACACCTGCCGTTGGCGAAATCCCGGACAACAGGCATTGTGTCGCGCGGCGGTTCAATTATTGCCAACTGGATGACCTTGCACGGAAAGGAAAACTTTTTCTACACCCGTTTCGAGGAGATATGCGAAATTTTGAAGCAGTACGATGTGGCGGTATCGCTGGGCGACGGGTTGCGTCCCGGATGCATCCGCGACGCCAACGACGCCGCACAGTTTGCCGAATTGTCGGTGTTGGGCGAACTGACGCAGACAGCGTGGAAACATCACGTACAGGTATTGATAGAAGGGCCGGGGCATGTCCCCATGCACCACATCCGCGCCAACATGGACGAACAGATAAAACACTGTCACGGCGCTCCTTTCTATACCTTGGGGCCTCTTACCACCGACATAGCGCCGGGTTACGACCACATCACTTCCGCCATCGGCGCGGCACAAATCGCATGGTACGGCACGGCCATGATTTGCTACGTAACGCCCAAAGAACATCTGGGACTGCCCGACAAGGAAGACGTCCGCGCCGGGGTCGTCGCCTACAAAATCGCCGCACATGCCGCCGATCTTGCCAAAGGACATCCCGGAGTACACCTGCGGGACAACGCCTTGAGCAAAGCCCGCTTCGACTTCCGCTGGAAAGACCAGTTTAACCTGTCGCTTGATCCGGAAAAAGCGCTGGAATATTATCGCGCAAGCCGCATCAACGGCGAAAACGACCACTGTACCATGTGCGGGCCCCATTTCTGCGCAATGAAACTGTCCAAACAATGTATGATTGACCGTTAAAACGGGGATGACGAATATGGATTTTAAAACACTCATCAACGATTTCGACTGGGAAGGCGTCCGGTCGGAAATATATGGCAAAACAGCCGGTGACGTCGAACTTGCCCTAAATACGGATAAAAGGAGTATCGACGACTTTATGGCGATGATTTCTCCGGCAGCCGCGCCTTATCTCGAATCAATGGCCCTGTTGAGCCGCCGGTATACGCAACAACGCTTCGGCAATACCATTCAGTTCTATATACCCCTGTATCTGACCAACTCATGTGTCAACCACTGCGTATATTGCGGATTTAACCACAACAATCCTATCAAAAGGATTATTCTCAGCGAAGAACAGATCATGCGTGAAGTAGAAGCCATCAAGAAAATCGGTAATTTCCGGCATATATTGCTGGTTACCGCAGAAAATCCCCGTGACGCAGGCGTGGACTATCTCGAAAAAGCCATACATTTGGTAAAACCCTGTTTCCCGTCTATCTCCATTGAAGTACAGCCGCTTTCGGAAGCCGACTACCGCCGGTTGACCCGCATCGGGCTGAATGCCGTATATTGTTATCAGGAAACTTATCATAAAGACCGATACAAAATCTATCATCCCAAAGGCATGAAATCGAAGTTCGATTGGCGTATCGACAGTTTCGACCGGATGGGAAGGGCAGGCGTACACAAAATCGGACTGGGCGCTTTGATCGGACTGGAAGACTGGCGGACGGAAGGCGTATGTATGGCGCTGCACCTGCGCTACCTGCAAAAAAACTACTGGCAAACAAAGTATTCCCTGTCTTTTCCGCGCATGCGTCCTCATGAAGGAAAGAATTTCCAGCCCAATGTGACGATGAGCAATAAGGAACTCGCACAAATGATCTTTGCTTTCCGTATTTTCGACCACGACATCGAAATCACGCTGTCTACCCGTGAGGATAAGGTTTTTCGCGACCAGATGACTTCGCTGGGCATCACTTCCCTCAGCGCCGGTTCCAAAACCGATCCCGGAGGCTATGCCGTTTATCGTAACGAGTTGCAACAGTGGGAAATCAACGACAACCGCACGCCCGACGAAGTGACGGAAGCCGTCAAAAAACAGGGATATGAAGTCGTCTGGAAAGATTGGGATTTAAGCCTGCAAAGTGATTGAACCTGCGGGCAGAATCATATCACACAAAACGATACCACGCAATATTCAGGTTCATTCTTTTATTGAGGCGCTGTGAAAGGGCGAAGACGCGCAACGACGTCCGCCCGGGACTTTTTTTTAACCACAAAGGACACGAAGTTTCACGAAGTTTTTTTTACTTTGTGTTACTTCTACGACTTCGTGGTTAAAAAAAATCCCGCAGGGATGCCGTTGTTTCATAGCGCCTTAATAAAAGATTTAGCCCCAAAATAATCATGTATTAAAAAAATAATTACATTTGCCATGATAAAAAAACTAAAAATAAGAACATGAACCGTGTTAAAAACCGTGCCGAATGTGTGAAAAAGAAACAATATCCGGTCTGAAATCCCGGCTGAAAGAGATTAAACATGTGGCGCTGGACATGGATGGCACCATCTATAAGGGCACGACATTGTTTCCGTTTACCGTCGGGTTCCTGCACGATTTGAAAAAGATGGGGATACCTTATTCCTTTCTGACCAACAACCCCACCAAAAGCGCGGCCGATTACCTGTCGAAACTCAAAAATATGGGTATTCCGGCCACCGTGAACGAAATATACACCTCAAGCATGGCCGCCATTGACTATATCCGGCGGAGCTATCCCGCCGTCAAACGTTTGTTTATACTGGGTACGCCGGGCATGACCGGAGAATTTGAAGCGGCCGGCTTCCTGTCCGTCAAGGATGACGCCGCTGAAAAACCGGATGGCGTAGTTGTGGCGTTTGACACCACGCTGACCTATTCCCGGCTGTGCAGAGCAGCCTGGTGGATTGCCGCCGGACTGCCGTATATCGCCACCAATCCCGACAAAGTCTGTCCTACCGACCGGCAGACAATACTGGTAGATTGCGGTTCTATCTGCGCCGCTCTTGAAAAAGCGACCAACAGAACGCCCGATGTGATCATCGGAAAACCGGCGCCGAGAATGCTCGACGGCATCATGCAGCGTTACGGACTGAAACCCCATGAAATAGCCATGGTCGGCGACAGGATTTACACGGATATCGTCATGGCGAAAAATACCCATGCCATGGGCGTGCTGGTGCTAACGGGCGAAACGACGCCGGAAGATGTGAAAACCAGCGACGTACAACCCGACGTAGTGGCGAATGACCTCGCCGGTTTTGGCAAAATGCTCATGCAGGCGCGTAATATTAAAATAAATTGAAATAAAGACTCGTACCTGTCGTACATGATAACTCTCCCTAATTATGCAATTCATCATCCATCATTTTTTGAAACATGAAAAACAGTTTTTTTAACACATCCATCCTGACAGTTGCCGCTATGTTGTCGATTTCCGGATGTAACGACAAATTGGCGGACAATTTTGCATCACCACACGATAGTGTGACTACCGGCGTGTATTGGTATTGGATCAACGACAATATCTCAAAAGAAGGCGTTGTCAAAGATTTGCAGGCGATGAAAAAAGCGGGTATCAACTCCGTGTTTATCGGGA
>JAIRLS010000232.1 GCA_031259205.1 Bacteroidales bacterium
CGCAATGAAGGCTGCCGATTTTGAATGTATCCGCTTCAATATGGCCGCTACCCTGCATGAACTGGATTTGAGCGGGGCGACCCTCGACGGAAACGCCCTGCCGAACAGCGCGCTTTCAACTTGTACCGGCTTGCAGACTTTCGTTTTCCCGGCAGTGGTAACTTCCATTGGGAATTATGCGTTTTACGAATGTAGCGGCTTGACCGGCAGCCTGACCCTGCCGGCGGGAGTGACTTCCATTGGAAGTGGTGCGTTTAACAACTGTAGCAGCTTGACCGGCAGCCTGAACCTGCCGACGGGACTGACTTCCATTGGAAGTAATGCGTTTTCCGGCTGTAGCGGCTTCACCGGCAGCCTGACCCTGCCGGCGGGACTGACTTCCATTGTATATGCTGCGTTTTCCGGCTGTAGCGGCTTCACCGGCAGCCTGACCCTGCCGGCGGGGCTGACTTCCATTGAAAATTTTGTGTTTTCCGGCTGTGGCGGATTCGGCAGCCTGACCCTGTCGGCGGGAACGACTTCCATTGGAATGCATGCGTTTTCCGGTTGTGTCGGCTTGACCGGCAGCCTGACCCTGCCGGCAGGAGTGACTTCAATCGGAAATCAGGCGTTTTACAACTGTAGCGGGCTAACCGTCATATCGGTGGACGCAGGCAACACCGCCTACTCCGCTGTAGACGGCGTACTGTTTAATAAGACGGGTACCGTGCTGGTTGCCTGTCCTGCCGGAAAAACGGGCGCATACGCCATTCCCGCTACGGTAACTTCTATTGAAGTAGCGGCGTTTGCTGCCTGTAGCGGCTTGACCGGCAGTTTGAACCTACCGGCGGGAGTGACTTCCATTGGAGGTCATGCGTTTTACGGCTGTAGCGGATTCACCGGCAGCCTGAACCTGCCGGCGGGGTTGACTTCAATCGGCCAGAATGCGTTTTACTTCTGTAGCGGCTTCACCGGCAGCCTGACCCTGCCGGCGGGGCTGACTTCCATTGAAGATTATGCGTTTTCCGGCTGTAGCGGATTCACCGCTATCTATACCCATAACCCTACGCCGCCGACCTTGGGAAATACTGTTTTCTACGGATGGAACACCGTCTCCGACACCCTGTATGTCACCGGCGGTTCGCCGAGCTTTTACAGTACGGCAGCCGGGTGGAGCGCTTTTACCAACATCATCGAACTGCCCTACGCCATCGACATTACCGGCTCCACCGTGCAGACGAAACTGGACGGCCTGCTCTCCACTGTCGATAAAATCCTCTCCGACGTTGCTTCCCTGAAAATCACCGGCGGCGATATGACGGCCACCGATTTTGCCTATATCCGCGAAAATATGGCTGCTACCCTGCAAGAACTGGATTTGAGCGGGGCGACCCTTAGCGGAAACGCCATACCGGACAACGCGCTTAAAAATTTTACCGACTTGCAGACTTTCGTTTTCCCGGCAGAGGTAACTTCCATTGGGAATTATGCGTTTCACGACTGTCGCGGCTTGACCGGCAGCCTGAACCTGCCGGCGGGGCTGACTTCCATTGGAGATTATGCGTTTTGGCAATGTAGTGGTTTCACCGGCAGTTTGACCCTGCCGGCGGAGCTGACTTCAATCGGAGATAGGGCGTTTGCCATCTGTAGTGGCTTCACCGGCAGCCTCTTTTTGCCGGCAGGGGTAACTTCCGTTGGAACTGGTGCGTTTGCTTATTGTAGCAAGTTAACAGGCATATCGGTGGACGCAGACAATACGGCCTACTCTTCTGTGGACGGCGTACTGCTTAACAAGGAAAAAACAGCGCTATTGGCCTGTCCTGAAGGAAAAAAGGGAGCATACGCCATCCCCGCTACGGTAACTTCCATTGGATCGTCTGCGTTTTTCAGTTGTAACGGCTTAACCGGCAGCCTGACCCTGCCGGCGGGATTGACTTCTATTGGAGATCATGCGTTTTCCTTCTGTCGCGGCTTCACCGGCAGCCTCATTTTGCCGGCGGGAGTGACTTCCATTGGGACTCAGGCGTTTGACGGCTGTAGCGGCTTGACCGGCAGCCTCTCTTTGCCGGCAGGAATGACTGCAATCGGAGATTATGCGTTCAGCAACTGTATCGGCTTCACCGGCAGCCTGAACCTGCCGGAGGGGGTAACTTCCATTGGAGATGAGGCGTTTAAGGGCAGTAGCGGTTTTACTTCCCTGTCGGTCGGTAATGCAACGCCGCCGGTATTAGGAAATCATGTTTTCGATGGATGGAACACCGCCGCCTGCGTGCTCTACGTGCCTGCCGGCAGCCTGCAGGCCTACGCCGCAACCGAGGGATGGCGGGATTTCACCGACGTCGAAATAGCGGTCGCCACCGTAAATGTCGAACTGAACGACAGCGCCGACAATCCCGTTGATGCGCCGGAAGCGCGGGTGCTCTTCTATCGGGTAAGCGCCGTCGGCAATAGGGTATTTGCCGCGGACAGGGAAAGCGCCGGCCGTTACCGCGTGATTCTGCCTGAAGGCGAGTACATCGTGGCGGCGGAAAACGTACCCGGCCACCTGACGACCTATTACGCCGTAACGGAAAGCGCCGTCCGGTGGGACGACGCCACAAAACTGACCACGGAAGGGCAGAGCGAGTTGCCCATTGCCTTCCGCATGAAGCCCATACCGGTGATAGAGGAAGGGAAAGTGGAGATCGACGGCTATGTCACCTACGAAGACGGCAGCGAGCAAAAAGCCAAAGTAGCCCGCAATGCCACCGTGGGCATCTACCGTTCCAAGAAAGGCAGCGCCCAGAAAAGCTTCAAACCCGACGACGGCGAGTGGCAATTAGTGCGTACCGTCCAACCCGACGAGGACGGATATTTCGTCGTGCGGAACCTGCCTGCCGGAAGATATTTAGTGGTGGCCGATATCCCCGGCTATGAACTGACCGACGGTTACGAAATAGATGCGGACAACGCGGACGAAATATCAGGCGTTATCACCTTTAGCGACAACAACTTTGTGGTAAACGACCACACGCAAACCATCGCTGTTGAAATCCCCACTTCGGCGCCGGCCATGAGCGAAAGCGAAAGCAAAACTTTCCGCCTTTACCCCAACCCCTTTGCCGGCTCGTTGCATCTCACAGGCGCCGAAGGCTGTACGTTGCGGGTGTTCACGTCCGGCGGCGCCGTTGTTCACGTCCAAAAACCGACCGGCGCGGATGAAACCGTTCATCTGGAACGCCTGCCCGCAGGACTGTATTTCTTCCGCCTCGAAAAAGACGGGAAAGTAAAAACGCTAAAAGCAGTGAAAATTGAATAATTTAGCAGTAGAGACGCACGCCGTGCGTCTCTCGGCGTGCGTCACGCCGTGCGTCTGTAGAGAGACGCACGCCGTGCGTCTGTACATCATTTATACCGGAATTTGATTCTGGCTTTGGTAAGGTCATAAGGCGACATTTCAAGTTTCACTCTGTCGCCCGGCAAAATCTTGATGTAATTCATCCTCATTTTTCCGGAAATATGAGCCGTTACGACGTGACCGTTTTCCAGTTCCACGCGAAACATGGCATTGGACAGGGCTTCCAGTATCGTTCCGTCTTGTTCTATAGAAAGCTGTTTCACTTAACGCTTGTTTATGATTTCAATTTATCTTCAATAAAGGAAAAAGTGGACAACACGTCAGCTTTTTGTTCGCCTACTGCTACCGTCAGTTCGAAATGCGCCGAGGGTTCGTTGTCTTTGGTGCGGATGGTCCATCCGTCTTTTTCTTCGACGACTTCTTTCCGGCCTTTATTGATCATCGGCTCGATGCAGATCACCATGTTTTTGTGCAGTTGCATGCCCGAACCTCTCTTTCCGAAATTGGGTACTTCCGGTTTTTCGTGCATGTTGGTGCCGATTCCGTGTCCTACCAAATCGCGTACTACCGAATAGCCGTGACTTTCGGCATGTTGTTGGACAGCCCATGAGAGGTCGCCGATTCTGTTTCTTTGGGTAGCCATCTCAATTCCCTTGAACAGACATTCTTTGGTAACGCGCAGCAGGCGGCGGGTTGATTCGCTTACGTTACCTACTTCGAAGGTATAGGCGCTGTCGCCGTAGTATCCGTTAAGGATAACGCCGCAATCGACCGACACGACGTCGCCGTCCTTCAATACGGCGTCGCGGGAAGGGATGCCGTGTACTACCTGACTGTTGACGGAGGTGCACAGGGTGTTGGGATATCCCCGGTAGCCTTTGAATCCCGGTTGGGCGCCATGGTCGCAGATAAATTCTTCCGCTCGCACGTCCAGTTCGTGGGTAGTAATGCCCGGGCATATCAGGCTTCCTACTTCGGCGAGGGTTTGTGATACCAGCAGAGCGCTTGCCCTGAGTAATTCTATTTCCGAATCGGTTTTTTCGAGCATCGAAGAACTAATTTCTGGAACGGCCTTTGATCCGTCCGCTTTTCATTAATCCGTCATAATGACGCATCAACAGGTGACTTTCAATCTGTTGAAGCGTATCCAGCACTACGCCCACCATGATCAGCAGGGTAGTACCGCCGAAAAACTGAGAGAACTGGTCGCCGATTTTCAACAGCATGGCAAAGGTAGGCAGTATCGCCACAAACGCAAGGAAGAGCGAGCCGGGCAAGGTTATTCGCGACATGATGGAATCCAGATATTCGATGGTCTTTTTCCCTGGGGGCACGCCGGGGATAAATCCGCTGTTGCGTTTCATGTCTTCCGCCATTTGCGTGGGGTTGATGGTGACTGCCGTGTAGAAGTAGGTGAAGATAACGATCAGGAAGGCAAAGATCAGGTTGTACCAGAATCCCAGATGGTTGGTCATGGCCATCATGAAGCCTCCCAAGTCGCCGTCGGTGGTGAAGCCGGCGATGGTGATCGGGATAAACATCAGCGCTTGCGCAAAGATGATCGGCATGACGCCTGCTGCATTTACTTTCAGGGGAATGTACTGCCTGACGCCGCCGTATTGTTTGTTACCGACAATCCGTTTGGCGTACTGGACGGGGATTTTGCGCGTTCCCTGTACCAGCAGGATGGATACCGCAATGACGACCAGCCAGATGACGATTTCCACCAGCAGCACGACCAGTCCGCCTCCGGTATTTTCGAGCCGGCGGCTAAATTCCTGTACCAGCGACATCGGCAAACGTGCGATGATGCCCACCATGATGATCAGGGAAATGCCGTTTCCTATTCCCTTGTCGGTGATTCGCTCGCCCAGCCACATCACAAACATGGTGCCGCTGGTGAGTATGCAGGTATGGAACGCTTTGTTCCAAAAATCGTAGCTCTCGCCCATCAGGAAAGCGCCTTCCGGAATTTGGGATTGCAGGTTGAGCAGATAGGTAGGCGCTTGCAATACCAGAATTATAATGGTAAGGAAACGGGTGATTTGATTGATTTTGCGTCGTCCGCTTTCTCCTTCGCGCTGCATTTTCTGAAAGTAGGGAACGGCAATTCCCAGCAACTGCACCACAATGGATGCGGAGATGTACGGCATGATGCCCAGCGCTACAATGGAAGCATTGGAAAACGCGCCGCCGGAGAACATGTCCAGCAGGCTTAGTATTCCTCCTGCGGTCTGGTCTTGCAGTCCTTTCAACTGATTGGGATCGATACCCGGCATGGTGACGAAGGTACAAAGCCTGTACACCACCAATATTCCCAGGGTGAACAGAATCCTTGTACGCAATTCCTCAATTTTCCAGATATTTTTTAATGTTTGAATAAAAGACTTCATTGAATCGCTTTTGGTTTTCTATTATTATGCTTGTGAAAGCGTTGTTATTGTTCGATGGTAACGGTTCCTTCCAGCGCTTCGATGGCGGCCTTTGCCGATGCTGAAAAGGCATGCGCCTTTACTTCCAGCTTTTTGGTCAAGGCGCCTTGCCCCAGTATTTTTACCAGACTGTTTTTGGGCGTCAGTCCGGCTTTTACCAAAGCTTGAACATCAACGACAGCCACTCCGTTCTTTTCGGCAAAAGCTTCCAGAACGCTCAGGTTGATAGCCTTGTATTCCTTACGGAAAGGATTTTTAAAGCCGAACTTGGGCAAACGGCGTTGCAACGGCATTTGACCTCCTTCAAAACCTATTTTTCGGGAATAACCCGAAACGGATTTTTGGCCTTTGTGTCCTCTGGTGGAGGTGCCGCCTTTGCCGCTTCCCTGTCCGCGTCCGAAACGTTTTCCTTTCAATTGTACCGACCCTTTGGCCGGTTTGAGATTACTTAAATCCATTGTTCGTTTAATACTTTATCTGTTAAAGTGATTATTCTTCAATATTGACCAGATGGCTCACTTTTTTCACCATTCCTCTGATTTGTGGGGTGTCCTCGTGTACAACGGTAGAATTGACTTTCCCAAGTCCCAAAGCTTTCACTGTTGCCACTTGACGCTTGCTTGCGTGAATCACGCTTTTCTTCAATGTGATATTTATCTTTGCCATAGGAGTGAATATTCAACCGTTAAATACTTTGTCAAGGGATATGCCGCGTTGCTGCGCGATAGTTCTTGCATCGCGCAACTGGGTTAAGGCTTCGAATGTCGCCTTTACCAGATTGTGGGGATTCGACGACCCTTTTGACTTGGCTAACACATCGTGTACGCCTACCGTTTCGAGGACGGCACGCATAGCGCCTCCTGCTTTCACGCCCGTACCGGGTGAGGCGGGACGCATGTAAACGGTCGCGCCCCCATAGCGGGCTACCTGTTCGTGGGGGAGCGTTTTGTTGAGAATGGGCACCTTGATGAGGTTTTTCTTGGCGTCTTCTATGCCTTTGGCAATGGCGGAGGTAACTTCGTTGGATTTACCCAGACCGTAGCCTACGATGCCGTTTTCGTTGCCTACCACTACGATAGCCGAAAAACTGAAGGTACGTCCCCCTTTGGTGACTTTTGTTACACGTTGGATACTGACCAGACGGTCTTTCAACTCCAAATCGGCTGTTTTTACTTTACGAATGCTTGTTGACATGATGATTAAAATTTAAGTCCGCCTTCCCGTGCTGCGTCGGCCAGTGATTTAACTCTTCCGTGGTACAGGTAACCGTTACGGTCGAACACCACGTTTGTAATACCTTTTGCAAGGGAACGTTCTGCTATCAGTTTCCCGACCAGTTGGGCCTGTCCGGTTTTATTCCCTTTCCATTCCGCAATTTCTTTACAGCGTGATGATGCGCTCAGCAGCGTAGCGCCTGTCGCATCGTCAATCAACTGCACATAAATCTGACTGTTACTGCGAAAGACCGACATGCGCGGTTTCTCACCCGTTCCGGAAACTACTTTGCGGATTCTTTTCTTGATGCGTTCCCGTCTTTCTATTTTTGTTAACGACATTTTCTATTTTCTTGCTTAATACGTTATTGATTGATAAATTTATTTTGCACCGGCTGATTTACCGGCTTTGCGGCGCAATGTCTCGCCAACGAACTTGATGCCTTTGCCTTTATAGGGTTCGGGTGCGCGGAGAGAGCGAATTTTTGCCGCTACCTGTCCCAGTAGCTGCTTGTCGATGCTTTGCAGCGTGATGATGGGGTTGGATCGCTTCTCGGTGACGGCGCTGACCTTGATTTCTTTCGGCAATGCCAGAATGATGTCGTGCGAATAGCCCAAACTCATTTCGAGCAACTGCCCTTTTGCTTCGGCTCTGTATCCTACTCCTACCAATTCCTGTTGAATGCTGAACCCTTTCGATACTCCTGTTACCATGTTGTTGAGCAGTGCGCGATACAGCCCGTGCAACGAACGGTGACGACGCTGGTCGGTGGGACGGCTCACGATCACCTGACCGTTTTCAACTTTCACTAAAATATCTGCGTCCACCTTCTGACTGAGTTCGCCCAGCGGCCCTTTCACAAGCACCGTATTGTCCGGCGTTACGGTAACGGTTACTTTTTCCGGCACTGCAATGGGTAATTTTCCTATTCTTGACATAACTTCTCTTCCTTTTTAATAAACGTAACAAATTACTTCGCCGCCGATGTTTTTCAAGCGTGCTTCCTTATCGGTCATCACTCCCTGCGAGGTGGAGATAACGGCAATCCCCAGTCCGTTCAAGACGCGGGGAAGCTTGTCGTGGTTAACGTACCTGCGCAATCCGGGACGGCTCACGCGCTGGATGGATTTGATAGCGGGCTGCTTGGTTTCGGGATTGTATTTCAGTGCAATCTTGATGTTGCCTTGCGGAAACTGTTCACCTGCTTCTTCAAACTTGTAATTGAGAATGTAACCCTTTTCAAACAATATCTTGACGATATTTTTTTTAATATTCGATGCCGGGCAATCAACTACCCTGTGCTTCGCCATGATTCCGTTACGAATACGGGTCAGCAAATCTGCTATCGGATCAGTCATTTTTACTGGTTTTGATGTTTATTTTATTAATATTTAAAAATCGATATCCACATATAGATAAAATAATATTACCTATATACTACCTTAAAATTTCGGACGGCAAAGGTACAACCTTTTTTTATATAAACAACAAAAATCAATTATTTTTTCCATGACGGATCATTTATGGCTAATTCTTTTTTTGAGGCGCTATGAAAAACAATTCTTCTGACCTCCACGAAGGCACGAAGGCACGAAAGCACGAAGGTAGAGACGCACGCCGTGCGTCTGAATGTAGAGACGCACGGCGTGCGTCTGAATGTAGAGGCGCACGGCGTGCGCCTGAAAGCACGAAAACCATCCGCTTTGGAGAATGAGGAACGTCCTGAAAGGACGTAACTTTCATAACCGCAGGTCAACGACCTGCGGAAGCCTGTCCGTAGCTTCTTCTGCCTGAAAGGCAGTACTTGTCCTGCCTTTGACTGCGTCGATTTTCAATTCAGGCAGCCGCACTGCTGCAGGAGGCCTCCTTTCCGCCGGTCAGCGACCGGCGGTTATGAAAATCAAGTCCTTACAGGACTTTTAAGAGGGATGGGCAGAAAGCGGGAAACAAAATACGGATAGGAACAGTCCATTGACCAATAGCACCTCAAAAAAAGAATTAACCAGAATAATAGCACACCTTCTTTCATCCGAAAACCCCAAGGATGTTTTGATGGGCGGGTGTCCGGATGCAGGGAAGGGTGTAGCGGTGTTATTGAAAAAGAATTTAAGGTACGATTTTTGATATATTTCGGCAGGAATGTAAATATGGCATTATGAAAATTTTAGTCACAGGCGCTACCGGATTTATCGGCAGTTTTATCGCTGCGGAAGGTATTCGACGCCAATATGAAGTATTTGCAGGGGTGAGAGCCACCAGTAACTTGCAATACCTTCCGGAAAACGTTGCTACGGTAACCCTCTCGTTGAACGACAAGGAGCGGTTAAAACAGGAATTAACCGCATTAGGCCGGTTTGATTATATCATCCACAATGCGGGCGTAACCAAATGCAGGAAAAAAACGGATTTCGAGGAAGTGAACTGCGGATATACCCGCAATTTTGTTGAAGCATTGATAGAAAGCGGCACCGTTCCGGACAAGTTTCTATATGTGAGCAGTGCGGCGGCATTTGGTCCCGGAGATCCGAAATCACTGGAACCGGTAAGGCTTACGGATACGCCGCGACCGGATACGCTGTACGGGCAAAGTAAACTCAAAGCCGAAGAGTTTATCCGGTCGCAACTGGATTTTCCTTATTTGATAATCAGACCGACAGGCGTTTACGGTCCTCGGGAAAAAGACTATTTCGTTTTTCTGCAAACGGTGAACCGCCGTCTTGAGCCTGCCATGGGGCTGAAAAAGCAATATTTGACCTTTATTTATGTCACCGACCTTGCGGAAGCGATGTTTCTGGCGTTGGAATCGCCGTATACCCGGAAAGCATGGTTTGCCACCGACGGAAACGTGTATGATAACCGCGAGTATGCGGCTATTGTAAAAAAACATCTATGCCGTAAAACGGTGTATCTTCCCGTTCCGCTGTTTCTGGTGAAAGCCGTTTCCTGGACGCTGGACACGGTAGGCGGTTGGTGGGGATGCACCCCGACGCTCAACAAAGACAAATACAAAATCCTGCGTGCCGTCAATTGGAAATGCGATGCGGAACCTCTGCAAAGAGAACTCGGATTCGCAGCCCGCTATAATTTGGACAAAGGTATTGAAGAGTGCGTGCAATGGTATAAAAAAGAAAAGTGGTTGTAAACAATGCCGAATCAGAACCAGGCAGCGTTATAACGTCGCATCTCCGCCGCCAGCGGTTTGGCATTCCCGTTGGTATGACGATTGAGGCAATCCCAGAATCCTTGCCTGTGGTTTTTGTGTACGGTGTGCACTAATTCGTGAAGAATAACATAATCCTGCAAATGTCTGGGCAATCGCATCAGGTGCAAATTCAGATTGATATGGTCGCACGACGAACAACTCCCCCAGCGTGAAGAAAGCAGTTTTACGGTCACCCCGCGATAGGAAAACCCGTGCAACTCGGCTATTTGCCGCGTGCGCTCCGGCAAATATTCGCGAGCCTCTTTCCTCAACCGGTCGGTGATGATTCTCCGTATGGCTGACTGCGCCATATCCGACAACAAATCAATATCTTGCGGGTAGAATATTTGTAACTGTTGCCGGGTGACGTACACACGAAAACGGGTAGTATTACACGGAAACAGTTTTACCGTTTTCGAGGCGGTTGAAAAGTCGGTTTCAGGCGTAAATACGGTATAGGTATTCTCTTGTTGAGCAATTTTTGACCGTGCCCTGATAATCCATTCCTTTTTCAGTTTCACAAATTCCATCGCCCGCTGGTAGGATTCCCACTGCGGCAACGTAACTCGAATACCGCCAAACGGTTTAAGCGATATGCGAAAACTTCGAGAAACAACGCTTTTAACAAACGTCACTTCCCCTATATCCTGAAAATGTACCACTTTGGTTGAACCGGATTGACGCATGGGCACGGAATAAATTCCTGCAAATTTACATAAATTATCACTCCTGACGTGTCGCAAATCAAAATGTCGCGAAATGGAAAACCATGAACAGACGGATTTCCGGAAAATTTGTGAAAAATAAGGTTTCATGCTCGACCGGAAAACTACCGGCAAAGGGTACTTGAATATGGCAGGCGTCAGAATTGTTTCCACACAATTTCCGGTAGAAACTCATTTTCAAAAACGACGGTTCGGTTTTCCGGAAGCGAGTATTCGTTTTTTGCCGGATCTGTACTTTTTACATCGGATCGACGTCGGGTATGATGTGCAGTGAACGACAGGAGGGCGACGTCCGGAAGCGGTCGATGACTGTCGAGATCAGTTTTTTGGCCTGTTGAATGGAGGCTTTTTTTTCGATTTTCAGCAGGATATTTTCCAGATAATAAGTCTGGATCCGTGCAATGACCGGCTCGTCGGGTCCCAGTACCCGGCGTCCGAAAATGGCCGTCAGTTGCTCGGCCATTTCGATGGCGGCCTGATGAACGACGTCTTTTCTTTTGTGTTTCAGCGTCAGTCGTATGAGGCGATAGAAAGGCGGGTAGGCGAAAGTTTGCCGTTCGGCGATTTGCAGGCGGTACATTTCGCGGTAGTTTCCGGTGGCTACTTGCTGTAAAACAGGATGTTTCGGGGTAGAGGTCTGAATGATTACTTTTCCTTGCCGTCCTGCGCGTCCTGTGCGTCCGCTTACCTGCGTCATCAGTTGGAAGCTTCGTTCGAAAGCCCTGAAATCGGGAAAGTTAAGCATGTCGTCGGCATTCAGGATGCCTGCCAGATGTACGTTTTCAAAGTTCAAGCCTTTTGAAATCATTTGTGTGCCGACCAGTATATCTGTTTTCCCGGATTCGAAGTCGGCGATGATTTTTTCGTAACGGCTGCGGGTTCGGGAGGTATCCATGTCTAAACGGGCGATACGCGCTTGCGGAAACATGATTTGTATTTCGTCTTCTATCTTTTCGGTGCCGAAACCGATGGTGTGCATCTCCGTATTTCCACATTCCGGGCAGCAGGAGGGGATTCCCGTGCTATACCCGCAGTAGTGGCATATCAGGCGGTTGGAAAATTTGTGATAGGTGAGGCTCACGTCACAATGCAGGCAGCGGGGTACGGATTCGCAGACGCTGCATTGGATGTAAGGCGCGAATCCGCGTCTGTTCCGGAAAAGAAGGATCTGTTGCCTGTCGTTCAGAGTTTGTTCGATAGCTTCCAGCAGGGCGGGGTGGAAATGCGACCGCATTTTTTTCATTTTACGCGCCGTTGAAGTATCCGCGAGAATGATTTCGGGCATAGACAGGCCGGCGTAGTGTTGAGTGAGTTCAACCAGCCCGTATTTGCCTTCGAGGGCGTTATGATAGCTTTCCAGGGAAGGGGTTGCCGTTCCTGCCAGCACTTTTGCCTTATGTATGGCTGCTAACACGATAGAAGCGTCTCTGCCGTTGTAACGTGGCGCCGGTTCAAACTGTTTGTAAGTGTTTTCGTGTTCTTCGTCCACGATGATCAATCCGAGGCGCGTAAACGGGAGGAAAACAGCCGACCGGACGCCGAGAATCACGTTGTAACCGTCGGTTTGGGCGGTGTGGTTCCATATCTCCACCCGTTCGGCGTCGGAGTACTTTGAATGGTAGATTCCCACCTGATCGCCGAAAGAAGTTTTCAGCCGGTTGATGATTTGCGTGGTAAGCGCTATTTCCGGCAGCAGGTACAGCACTTGTTTTCCGAGTTTCAACTGTTCCGCTATCAGGTGGATGTAGATTTCCGTTTTTCCGCTTGCCGTGACGCCGTGCAGCAGGACGACGTCCTTTTCGCGGAAAAACGCCCGGATTCGGTTCACGGCATCCTGCTGGCAGACGGTCAGTTCCGGAATGTGGCTGATGTGTGCGCCGTTCCTGCTTAATCGCGGGACGGTTACCGGATAGGGTTCCAGTATCTGTTTTTCGGCAAGGGCGGCAAAGGCGCCGGCATGGCTTTTGCCGGCGAGCAATTCCTTTTTGGAGACGGCTTTCAGTTCGCGTATGGAAAAGACGTTCGACAGTTGTACGTATCTTGCCAGCAAGTCGGATTGTTGCGGCGCCTTTGACAGTTGCCCGAAGACTTCCCCGAGTTGTTCCTCGCTATGGATGCGGGAGTGCAGGCGCACGCAGGTTTCGTAACGGGGTTTGTACCGCTCGGCGATCAGTTCTTCCACCCGCAGGGCTTCCATATCGACCAGCGACTGCACTACGCGCATCAGGTCTTTATGCTTATAACGGGCGGCAATTTCATTGACGGAAAGCTGTTTCTTTTCGCTCACCATACTCAGTATTTTCTCCTGACGTTCCGTCAGTTCTTCGTTCTGCACCCATTCGGTGTTGAAGTACACGCATGTCGCGCTTTCCAGTTTTAATCCGGACGGAATGGCGGCTCTCATCACTTCTCCGAGCGTACACATGTAATAGGAGGCTATCCATCTCCACAGTTCCAACTGACAACTGTTCACCACAGGCCGGTCATCGAGCGTGCAGACAAGTTCCTTTACTACAAAACTCTCCGGTATATTTTCGTGTACTTTTTCAACAATGCCCGAATAAAACTTGCGCTGACCGACAGGCGCCACCACTCTCATGCCGGCGTGTACCTGCAAACCGTCGGGGATGGCGTAGGTGAAGCTTTGCGGCATTGCCAGCGGTAATATGACGTCGGCGAACCACATTTTGTCAATACAGGAAGGCTGTTTTCCGGCTGATTTCTGCGGTACTTTTCACCGGAATCAGTGTGAATCCCCAACTGTAGTCCCTGTTGGCAGGGATGAGATGCTCCGGCGTGGGACGCGCTCCCCAACTGTCGTATCCTCCCACCCCCTGCTGCTTCATGTCGATACATACTTCCACGAAGTTGCGCGGGCGGACGTCATTGATATGCGTCATTTTCCGAAGTCTGTTTTTTGCCTTTTCCGGATTTTTGTTGGCTATTTCTTCCGGAGAATAATTTTTCCATTGATAGTCGCGGGTAGATTCTTCCGAGTCAAAATCTTCAACGGAATTTCTCAAAGCGTTAAATTCCATAACGCTGTCCGCAAGCAGCAGCAGCCCGGCGCCTTTTTCCGTTGTGAGCGTCAGCCAGCGTGTGTCGGTATGATGCCCGTTTTCCTGCGGCCTGACGTAGGGGAAATACATCTTTTCGGCTATTGTCCTGTAATGTCCGACAAATGTTCCCGCACGACGGTCGCTGTAATTTTCTTCGGGGCCGCGTCCCCAATATTGAATGTTTTGCATTCTGTCGGGCATGCGGAACCTCACTCCGACACGCGGAAGTTCCGGTGCGTTCGCTATGGCGGAAAAATCCGCCCGCACGTGCATTTCCCCGCCCGGATAAATCTTGTATGTCATCACGTAATGGTTGCCGGCGGGTAACAGATAATCGACGACACATACCGTGGCGTTGTTTTCATTTCTCCATCGGAAGGAGGCCGGAGGGAAGCGCTTGCTTGCGGTTTTCCATATCTGTTGCCGTTCGGGAGCGCCGTTGCCGTAGTCATTGTCGGTGGGCGCACGCCAGAAATTAGGCTGTATCCCGAACCCGTCGTAGATATATTCCTGTCCGTCCACTTTGTATGAGGATAGCTGTCCGGTTTTTTTATCGAAAACGAACGTCGCTTTGGCCGACAGTACGGTTAGTTGATCGTCGGTTTCGGCAACCGTCTTTATTTCCCCCTTGGGGATAAAGTTTTTTCGGGCGGTTTCGACCGGTAAGCGGAACTGTTCGCGGGCAATAACATGTCCGGCCGGTATCAGGGGAGCGGCTGTTTTGGCGAGCACTTCAAAGTTCAGGAAATATTCCTTGCCTGCCTGAAATTTCTGTTCCGGAAGAGGCGCCCTCACGATGGTCGATGTTTGCGGAGCCAGCGACAGGGGCAACACGCCTTCCTTTAATTTACCTTCGTCGGACAACACGGTATATTTGACGGTATATTCGGAAAGATCGGTGAAATAGAAACGATTGGTGACTTTTACGTCGCCTTTTTGCAGATGGTCGGCTTCAAACTTCACGTTTTGATGGACGTATTTCACTTCTGCCATTGCAGGATGGGGGGTACGGTCGGGATTGACCAGCCCGTTGCACAGAAAATTACCGTCACTGGGCGCATTGACGCCGAAATCGCCGCCATAAGCCCAGTATCCGCCGTCTTTATCGACCCAAACACCTTGATCCACCCAGTCCCAGATGTAACCGCCGCCCAAATTGGGGTAACGATAAATGGCTTCCCACTGTTGATAGAGGTTGCCGTTGGAATTGCCCATTGCATGTGAATATTCGGAGGGCACCACAGGACGGTCGCTACCTTTGAAGCCTGTGTTCTCCAACCATTCCGCCGAAGGGTACTGCCGGACATACATATCGCTGTTCCACTCCCATTGCGCTCTTTCGTAGCAAACCGGACGTTGCATGTTCCCTTTTTCCTTCTCCTTCACCCACAGGTAAGTCTGATAAAAATTGTAGCCGTTGCCGGCTTCGTTGCCCAGCGACCAGATGGTGACGCAGGGATAGTTCTTGTTCCGTTCATACATGTTTACAGTCCTGTCCATGTGCGGCTTCAGCCATTCGGGGTTGTTGCCCAGCGTCCTCCCCTTGTTCAGGCTGTAACCCATCCCGTGCGACTCAATATTGGCTTCGTCGTAAACGTACAGGCCATATTCGTCGCACAGTTCGTAAAACCGCCTGCTTTGCGGATAGTGGCAGAGGCGGACGCTGTTCAGATTGTTCTGTTTCATCAGCGCAAAATCTTTTTTCATCGTTTCCTCCGTTACGTAATGGCCTGTGTAAGGGTCGTGTTCGTGGATATTGACGCCTTTCAGTTTGACGGGCTGACCGTTCACCTGAAATACCTTATAAGGCTCTCCGTTGGCGTCCTTTTGCGCCGATTCGACAATTTCGATCCGGCGAAAACCGACGTGAAACGGCACTGCCTCCACTAATTTCCCGTCCTTGCGGATGCTCATCAGCAGGCGGTACAGGTTCGGCGTTTCGGACGTCCATGCGGACACCTCTTTCAGGAGATGGCCAAACCGCACCGTGGAAACGGACTTCCCCTCCAAGCGGACTCTCTCCGATGCGGAACATACGGTGTTACCGTTCCTGTCCAGCAATTCGTAGCCTGCTTCCCATTCGCCTCCCGCAGAAGATGTGTTCCTGACGTCCATTTCAAGCCTGAAAATGCCGTTGCGATAACTGTCGTCCAGCGTGGATACCGTGCGGAAATCCTTTAATGCTATCCTGGGCTGCGACCAAAGATATACGTCCCTTTCGATTCCGCTGATGCGCCAAAAATCCTGACATTCAAGGTAAGACCCCGTACTCCACCGGAATATCTTAATGGCCAGCACATTTTTACCCGGACGGACATACGGATTAATCAAAAACTCGGCGGTAGTCTTGGAATCCTCACTGTAACCGACTTCCTGGCCGTTGATATACACATATACTCCTGATTTGGCGCCATCCAGACACAAATAAATATCCCTGTCCGTCCATTCGGCAGGAATGTCGATGTCCCTGCGATAGACCCCTACCGGATTGGCTTCCGGAAGTTCCGGCGGACAAGGATCGACCGGCTTAAATTCGTAACCGATATTGGTATAAACGGCAACGCCGTATCCCTGCAATTCCCAGTTACCGGGTACTTTTATCTCTTTCCACGAATCAACGGGCGTCGAAACATCGGTGATGCGGTCGGGCAAATCTTTGTGGGTTTCTGCAAAAAAGAACTTCCAAACGCCGTTGAGCAGCCTGTAATACGGGCTGTTTTCATAACGAAACGTCAATGCGCTCGAACGGTCGTCATAAGACATGAAAGCGCTGCGGGGATATTCCCTGTTCTTTTCAACTGTCCGGATATCCTGCCAGTAAGGCAATGTTTGCGCGAATACCTGACCGGCAGAGAAATAAACGACAAGAATAAATATTACCTTTTTCATGATAGAAACATTTTTTTGCAAAGGAAATCATTTTTCGGGACAAAAAAAACCCGAAGTCCGGTTCGATAGCTTAATT